>JAMWZF010000086.1 GCA_024304875.1 Paracoccaceae bacterium | reverse complement strand
GATGGGCACCGAATTCGTCATGTTCTCGCTGGTGCCGATCCTGATCGGGGTCCTGTCCTCCGTTGCCTGCGCCCTGCCCGGCAACTTCCTGATCCTGCGGCGGCAGGCCCTGATCGGCGATGCGATTTCCCATGTCGTTCTGCCGGGGATCGTGGTGGCCTTCCTGCTCACGGGCTCGGCAGCGGCGGTGCCGATGATGCTGGGCGCCGGGGCGGCGGCGCTGGTGGCCGTGGGCCTGATCGAGGCGATCCGGCGGCTGGGGCGGATCGAGCCCGGGGCAGCCATGGGGGTGACATTCACCACTTTGTTCGCCGGCGGCGTCCTGCTGCTGGAGCAATCCGACACCTCGGGGGTGCACCTCGACGTGGAGCACGCCCTGATGGGCAACCTCGAGCAGCTGATCTGGCTGCAGGGCCAGGGCTGGGGGGCGCTGGCGGATCCGGCGGCGCTGGCGAGCCTGCCGCCCGAATTACCCCGCATCGCGGTGGTCTGCGCGGGGATGGTCCTGCTGACGCTGGTGTTCTGGCGCTGGCTGAAGATCTCGACCTTCGACGAGGGCTTCGCCCGCGGCCTCGGCCTGCCGGTGGCAGGGATCGGCGTGGGCCTGGTGACCGCCGCCGCCGTCGCCGCCGTCGCCGCCTTCGACGCGGTCGGCTCGATCATCGTGATCGCCATGTTCATCTGTCCCCCGGCGGCCGCCCGGCTGATGACGGACCGGCTGGAGCGGCAGGTGCTCTGGTCGGTATTCTTCGCCCTGGTCTCGGCGGTGCTGGGCTACGTCCTGGCGGGCTACGGGCCGCTCTGGCTGGGCGGGGTCCACGCGGTGAGCGCGGCGGGGATGATCGCGGCGATCTCGGGCGTGACCCTGGGGCTGGCGGCGCTGTACGGACCCTGCCGGGTGCGATCAGGGGCGCCGAACGGGGTCTGAGGACATTCTGAACGATCGGTTGATGTTGCGCGGGGCCGGGTCGGGACAGGCGTCGTTTTCGGTGTGATTTCAGGCACCTACAGCTGGCCGAGAACTCCAGAACATTAGCGTTCTAGAGTCCTCGCCACCTGCGGTTGAAAAGCCGAAAGGCGCCTGAATTTTCAAAGCCTTGGCTTATCCGGCCAGCGGCATCCGCCGTTCCACGATCCCCGCCCACCAGGAGCACCCGGCCGGGATCGCCTCGTCGTTGAAATCGTACTCGGGGTGGTGGACCGAGGCGGTGTCGCCGTTGCCGACGAGGATGTAGGCGCCGGGGCGTTCCTCGAGCATGTAGGCGAAGTCCTCGCCCCCCATGACCAGCGGTGCGTCGGCGCAGTCGCCCGAAACCTCTCGGGCCACCTCGGCGGCGAAGTCGGTCTGCTCGGCGTGGTTGGCCATGACCGGGTAGCCGTCGATGTAGTTGATCCGGGCCACCCCGCCCAAGGTCGCCGCCGTGCCCTCGGCGATGGCGATGAGGCGCTTGCGGGCCAGGGCGCGGACCTCGTTCGACAGGGTCCGCACGGTGCCTTTCAGCATGACCCGCTGGGGGATCACGTTGAAGGCCTTGGAGGAGGTCTCGAAGGAGGTGACCGAGACCACCACCTGTTCGGTCGGGTCGACGTTGCGGCTGGCGATGGTCTGCAGCTGGGTCACGATATGGGCGGCCATCACGGTCGAATCCACCGCCTCGTGCGGCTTGGCGGCGTGGCCGCCCTTGCCCTCGACCTCGATCTCGAACTGGTCCGTCGCGGCGAAGAACGGCCCCGGCCGGATGGCGAAGCTGCCGACCGGGCGGCCGGGCCAGTTGTGCATGCCGTAGACTTCCTGGACGCCGAAGCGCTCCATCATCCCGTCGGCGCACATCTCGCGGCCGCCGCCGCCGCCCTCTTCGGCGGGCTGGAAGATGACCACGACGGTGCCGTCGAAGGCCCGCGTCTCGGCCAGGTATTCCGCCGCGCCCAGCAGCATGGCGGTGTGCCCGTCGTGGCCGCAGGCGTGCATCGCGCCGGGGGTCTTGGAGGCATGGGGCACGCCGGTCTGTTCGGTGATCGGCAGGGCGTCCATGTCGGCGCGCAGTCCGATGACCTTGCCGGAGCTGTTCGAGCGGCCCCTGATGACCCCCACGACGCCGGTCCGGCCGATTCCCGTCACCACTTCGTCGCAGCCGAACTCCTTCAGCTTCTCGGCCACGATGCCGGAGGTCCGGTGGGTCTCGAAGAGGATCTCGGGGTTCTCGTGCAGGTCGCGGCGCCATTCGGTGATGGCGGACAGTCGGTCGGCGAAACGGTTCTTGATGGGCATCTGCGGCGCTCCGATGAGGGATTTGCGGCGGAGTCTGAACCGCCGGCGCGGGATGCGCAAGGACAGGTCCCAAGCCGCGACGGGCCACCGCGGGGACGGCGACCTTATCCGCGGGTAAGATACTGTTAAAAAATGGTTAATCCTGACGGCGCGTCAGAGCGACGGACCCGGCACCAGTTTCGTGCCGTCCGCGAACCGGCCGAAGCGGAAGCGCGTCAGGTCGTGCCCCGGATCGCGCCCGGTCACGAGGTCGGCCATCACCCGGCCCACCGCCGGCCCGATGCCGAAGCCGTGGCCGGAGAGGCCGGTGGCGAGGAAGGCCCCCTTCACCGGCAGCGCGTCGATGACAGGCACCACGTCCGGCAGGACGTCGATCATCCCCGCCCAGGCCGCCGCCAGCCGGACCTCTCCCGCGTTCGGGAACAGGGCCGAGAACCGTTGGCGCAGGGCCTCGAGCCGGGTGCGGTTCGGCGCGGGGTTCAGGACGCGCATCGCCTCGAAGGGTGTCGGCGCATCGGCCGCCCAAGCCCTCGCGGTCGCCCAGCCGTCGGGGTAGCCCCTGGGCGCGAGGGGACGAAGGCCGGTGTTCAGCGGGTCGGAGAGGAATTCGCGGATGAAGTAGGTCAGCGAGGCGAAGGCGTCGGGCCCGACAAAAAGCTCGTGCGCCGCCGAGGGGGCGATGGAATAGCCGCCGTCGCCGCGCGGCCTGAAGGCGGTCCGCCCGTCGCTGGCGGCACCGTCGTGGATGCCGCCGAGCGGCTGGGTGGCGGCGACTGAGGCGCGGACCGACAGCTGGGGGATCCTGACCCCATGCCGCCCGAGGAAGAGCCGGGACAAGGCCCCGGCGCAGATGGCGAGGGCGGTGCACCGGATCTCGCCCGCTTCGGTGACGACCGAGGAGATGGCCCCGCCCGAGGTCTCCCACGCCCGCACGGCGCAGCCCTCGCGGATCACCACCCCCTCGCGCGCCGCCAGACGGGCGAGTGCGGGCACGGAGGCCCAGGGTTCGGCCTTCTTGTCGGACGGCGTGTGCAACCCGCCGGCGTAGGTGCTGCCGGGGATCATCTCGGCCACTTCGGCGGCGCTGAGCATCCGGCTGTCGAGCTGGTGCTGGCGCGCGTGCTCCAGCCAGTCCTCGTATCGGGCGAGGTCCTTTTCCTCCCGCGCGAGATAGGTGATGCCGATGGTGCGCAGGCCGATATCCTCGCCGGCGTCGGCGACCAGCTCGGGCCAGAGGCGGTGGGCCTCCATCATCATGGGCAGCTCCGCCGGGTCCCTGCCCTGCGCGCGGATCCAGCCCCAGTTGCGGCCCGACTGCTCGGCGGCGATGCGGCCCTTTTCGCAGAGGACCACGCGCAGCCCCCGCCGGGCGGCGTAGAGCGCGGTGCAGACGCCCGCGACGCCGCCGCCGAGGACGACGAGGTCGGTCTCCTTCGGCAGGTCGGCCGCGTGCTCGGGCGTGCCGACGGCGGAGAAGGGGAAGGTCAGGTGCGCAGCCATGTCAGCAGCTTCTCCATGAAGGCCCAGCCGGCCTCCAGCTCGTCAATCGTGATGTATTCGTCCGCCTTGTGGGCCCGGCCGATGTCGCCGGGCCCGCAGACCACGCAGGAATAGCCTGCCGCCTGGAAATGCCCGCCCTCGGTGCCGTAGCTGACGACATGGGTGCCGTTGTCGCCGGTCAGCTGGCGCATCAGGCGCTCGGCGGCGCCGTCCTCCTCGGGGACCAGCGGCGGCAGGGTGAAGGCCTGCGCGGCGTCGATGCCCGACGACGGCGCCACGGCCTGCATGCCCGCTGTCAGTCGCGCCACCTCGGCCTCGAATCGCGCCTGCCAATCCGCGGGATCATCGCCGGGGACGATGCGGAAATCGTAGTCGAAGTGGCAGTCGGCGGCGGTAATGTTGTGGGCGGTGCCGCCGCGGATGGTCCCGGTGTGGATCGTGGTCCAGGGCGGGATGAACTCCGCCGCCAGGGGGCCGGGCGTGGCGGCCATGCTTGTCGCGTTGGTCCGGTTGGCCCAGTCGATCAGCTTCGCCCCTTCCATGATCGCATTCACCCCGGTGTGCATGATCGAGGAGTGGACCTCGTGGCCGCGGACGTGGACGTGGTAGCTGAGGCCCCCCTTGTGGCCGGTCACGACCTTGAGGTCCGAGGGCTCGCCGACGAGGGCGGTCTCGGCCTTCGGCAGGCCCGAGGCGAGAAGCGCCTCGATCAGGGGCGGGGCGCCGGTGCAGCCGACCTCCTCGTCGTAGCTGAGGGCGATCTGGAGGGGGCGCTTGAGATCGCCGGATTTCGCGGCTTGAATCATCGCGGCGATGGCGAGGGCGTCGAATCCCTTCATGTCGACGGAGCCCCGGCCGTAGAGCCTTCCGTCCTTCTCGGTCAGGACCCAGGGGTCGGTGGCCCAGTCCTGGCCATCGGTCGGCACCACGTCGGTGTGCCCCGAGAGGACGACGCCGCCGGGGGCGTCGGGGCCGACCGAGGCAAATAGGCCGGCCTTGTCGCCTTCGGCGTTCGGCACCCGCGTCGTCTCGATCCCCGCATCGGCCAGAAGGCCTTCGACATAGGCGATCAGATCGAGGTTGCTGTCCCGGCTGACCGTCGGAAACGCCACGAGGGACTGAAGGATGTCGCGCGGTTTCATGGTGCCTCCTTGGGTGGCAGTTGCCGCAGGCTTGGGCAGCTTTTCCGGCAGGGTCAAGCAATCGCGCCCGTTTCCCTTCCCCAACGCTCCCTATTGCCCGACAACGATCCCATGGTAACGTCTGCCGATAATATGGGCGTCCGCCCCACCAACAGGCGGAAAGCCCTTGAGCCTTCAGGGGGGTTCTGAATGGCCGAAACGGCCCCAACGGTCCTGGATGTCCGGGACCTCAAGACCGTGTTTCGCACGCGATCGGGCGAGGTGCACGCCGTCAATTCCGTGAGTTTCGACCTCAAGGCGGGCGAACTGCTCGGCGTCGTCGGCGAAAGCGGCTCGGGCAAGTCCGTGACGATGATGTCGTTGCTGGGCCTTCTGCCCATGCCGCCGGCCGAGATCCGCTCGGGCGAAGTCCTGCTGGACGGGGTGGACCTCCTGAAGGCCGACGCCCGGACCCTGCGGGCGGTGCGAGGCGGCAAGGTCGGCTTCGTCTTCCAGGACCCGATGACGAGCCTGAACCCCACCTTCAGCGTCGGCTTCCAGCTGCGCGAGCCCCTGCGCAAGCACATGGGGATGTCGAAGAAGGCGGCGAACGACCGGGCCGTCGAACTGCTGGAACTGGTCGGCATCCCCGATGCGCGGGAGCGGCTGAAGGACTATCCGCACCAGTTTTCGGGCGGCATGCGCCAGCGGGTGATGATCGCCATCGCGCTTGCCTGCGACCCCAAGGTGCTGATCGCGGACGAGCCGACGACGGCGCTGGACGTGACGATCCAGGCGCAGATTCTCGAACTCATGGCCGACCTGCAGAGCCGGCTCGGAATGGCGGTGATCTGGATCACCCACGACCTCGGCGTCATCGCCGGCATCGCGGACCGGGTGCTGGTCATGTACGGCGGGCAGATCGTGGAACAGGCGCCGGTGCGCGAGCTCTTCGCCAATCCGCGCCATCCCTACACCGCGGCCCTGCTCAAGACCGTGCCCAAGGTCTCGGGCGAGCGCGAGGCCCGGCTGACGATCATCGAGGGCCAGCCGCCGATGCTGACCGCCCACCCCACCGCCTGCCCCTTCCGCGACCGCTGCGCCCATGCCTTCGACCGCTGCGAGCGCGAGAACCCGGCCCGCTACACCGTGGGCGACGGCCACGACGCGGCCTGCTTCAAGGCCGAGAGCGGCGACGTGATGCCGGAGGCGGCCCATGCTTGACGCCGCCCCCGCGAAGAAGCCCCTCGTCGAGGTGCGCGGCCTCAAGATGCATTTTCCCATCACAGCCGGCCTGTTCCGCCGGCAGGTGGGCGCGGTGAAGGCCGTCGACGGCGTCAGCTTCGACATCCACGAGGGCGAGACACTGGGCGTCGTCGGCGAATCGGGCTGCGGGAAAAGCACCTGTGGCCGCGCGGTCCTGCGCCTCTACGACATCACCGAAGGCACGATCCGGATCGACGGGCGGGACATCGGCCAGGTGCCGCAGGCCTCGCTTCGCCAGATGCGCCCGACGATGCAGATGGTGTTCCAGGATCCTCAGGCCTCGCTGAACCCCCGGATGACGGTGCAGTCGATCATCCAGGAGCCGCTGGACGAGCACACGAAGATGTCCAAGGCCGAGAAGCGCGAGAAGGTGTTCCAGCTGATGGACGCTGTTGGCCTCAACCGCCGGTTCGCGGGCCGCTATCCCCACGCCTTCTCGGGCGGGCAGCGCCAGCGGATCGGGATCGCCCGCGCGCTGGCCCTGAACCCCAAGTTCATCGTGTGCGACGAGCCCATCGCGGCCCTCGACGTGTCGATCCAGGCGCAGGTCGTGAACCTGCTTGAGGACCTGCAGAAGGAATTCGGGCTCACCTACCTGTTCATCTCCCACGACCTCAGCATGGTGCGCCACATCGCGACCCGCGTCGCGGTGATGTACCTCGGCAAGATCGTGGAGCTGAGCCCGCGCGAGGCGCTCTATGCCGAGCCCTTGCATCCCTATACCGAGGCGCTGCTCTCGGCGGTGCCCGAGCCGGATCCGGTCCTGCACGACACCGCCGAGCGGATCATCCTGACCGGCGACGTGCCCTCGCCCGCCAATCCGCCCAAGGGCTGCAACTTCTGCACCCGCTGCCCCAGGGTGATGGACATCTGCCGGGACATCGACCCCGACTATCGCGAGGTCCGGCCGGGCCGCTACGTGGCCTGCCACCTCTACAACGAGACACAAGACCAGACCGCCGGGACAACGGCGGCGCCCGTTGAGGAACAAGAGCATCCAACAAGGAGAGTGAAATGAAACTAAGAACAGCACTTCTCGGTGCGATCGCCGCGGTGGCCACGGCCCCGATGGTCCACGCCGAGGCCCACGAGGGCGAGCGCGGCCGTGACGGAGAGGTCCGTATCCTCTACTGGCAGGCCCCCTCGATCCTGAACCCCTTCCTGTCGGGCGGGACCAAGGACGTGGAAGCCTCGTCCATGATCCTCGAGCCGCTGGCCCGCTACAACCCGTCGGGCGAGCTGGTGCCGTGGCTGGTCGACGAGATCCCGACCGTCGCCAACGGCGGCGTGTCCGAGGACCTGACGCAGATCACCTGGAAGATCACCCCCGGCATCACCTGGTCGGACGGCACGCCCTTCACCTCGGAAGACGTGCGCTTCACCTGGGAATACTGCACCCACCCCGAGGGCGGCTGCGCCCAGGGCGCCAAGTTCGAGCGGGTCGCCTCGGTCGAGACGCCCGACGAGCAGACCGTGGTCGTCACCTACGAAGGTCCGACCCCGAACCCCTACCTGCCCTTCGTCGGCGCCGAGAGCCCGATCCTGCAGGCGGCCCAGTTCGCCGAGTGCCTCGGCGCCGCGGCCTCGACCTGCACCGAGCAGAACTACAACCCGATCGGCACCGGGCCTTTCGTCGTCACGGATTTCCGTCCGAACGACGTGATCCAGATGGAAGCCAACGAGAACTACCGCGAAGAGGGCAAGCCGGCGTTCCAGTCGGTCACCTTCAAGGGCGGCGGCGATGCCGCTGCGGCGGGCCGGGCCGTGATGGAGACCGGCGAGTTCGACTACGCCTGGAACCTCCAGCTGGCGCCCGAGGTCATCGCCCAGATGGAGCAGGGCGGCCAGGGCGTTCCGGTCGCGGGCTTCGGCACGCTGGTCGAGCGGATCATGCTCAACCACACCAACCCCGATCCGAACCTCGGCCCGGACGAGCGCTCGGTCGTCGGCCCGCACCCCTTCCTGCAGGACCCGGCGGTCTACAACGCGATGTCCATGGCCATCGACCGGCCGCTGCTGGTTGAAATCGGCTACGGCCCCGCCGGCCGCGTGACCTGCAACTGGGTTCCGGCGCCGGAAATCTACGCCTCCACCTCGATGACCTGTGACACCCAGGACCTCGAAGGCGCCAAGGCCATGCTCGAGGAAGCCGGCTACGTCGACACCGACGGCGACGGCGTCCGCGAGACCCCGGACGGCGTGCCGATGAACCTGCTCTACCAGACCTCGACCAACGCCGTCCGCCAGGACTTCCAGGCGCTGATCAAGGAATGGTGGGAAGAGATCGGCTTCTCGGTCGAGCTGCGCAACATCGATTCGTCGGTGTTCTTCGGCGGCGACGCGGGCTCGCCCGATACCTTCCAGAAGTTCTACGCGGACGTGCAGATGTACGCGAACAACTTCCCGGGCACCGATCCGCAGGCCTACCTCGGCAACGGCCTGTGCGGCAACATCCCCTCTCCCGCCACCCAGTGGCAGGGCGAGAACATCACCCGCTTCTGCTCGGAAGAGTACGACGCGCTCTGGGCCGAACTGGCGCAGACCGCCGACATCGAGGAGCGGGGCCGCATCGCGCGCGAGCTGAACGACATGGCCGTGCAGGGCGGTATGATGATCCCGCTGGTCGACCGTGGCCGGATCTCGGCGCACTCCAACAGCCTCGGCGGTGTTGACCTCAACACCTGGGATTCCGAGCTGTGGAACGTCGCCGACTGGTACCGGACCGAGTGACCTGACCCAACGGGCGGAGGGCCTTTGCGGGCCCTCCGCCGCCTCGTAAGGCGGGGCCAGCCCCGCCTTGCCCTGCCGAAAGACGCCGATGCTCACCTACGCCATCCGACGCCTTCTCCTGTCGATCCCCACGCTGCTCTTCATCGCGCTGGTGATCTTCCTGCTGCTGGAACTCGCCCCCGGCGATCCGATGGCGCAGGTGCCCCTGACCGTGCCCGACGAGGTGAAGGCCCGGATGCGCGAAGCGCTCGGCCTCGGCCGGCCCTGGCCGGTGCGCTTCGGTCTCTGGCTCTACCAGTTCTTCTGGGTCGAACCGATGGTCTTCCTCGACTGGCTGACCAATTCGAGCTTCCTCTTCGGTTGGCTCCCCGACACCTCCTTCTCGGCCGGCATGGACCGCGTCATCTCGTGGCAGACCCGCGGGCCGGTCATGGACCTCGTGGTCCAGCGCCTGCCCCAGACGCTCTGGGTCGTCGGCATGTCCTACGTCGTCGGCGTCCTCATCGCCCTGCCCATCGGGATCCTCTCGGCCTACCGGCAGTATTCGGTCTTCGACAACGTCGGGACCTTCGTCAGCATGGTCGGCTACTCGATCCCGCCGTTCTTCTCGGGCGTGCTCGTGATCGTCATCTTCTCGGTCCAGCTGGGCTGGCTGCCCTCGATCTACGACACGACGCACGTCGTGACCGACTGGGCAAGCTTCAAGGTGCAGGTGCAGCAGATGATCCTGCCGGTCATGGTCCTGGCCCTGCAGACCACGGCGCAGCTGTCGCGGTTCATGCGCGCCTCGATGCTCGACAACCTCGGGCAGGACTACGTGCGCACCGCGCGGGCCAAGGGGATGACCGAATGGGTCGTCGTCCTCACGCACGTCCTGCGCAACTCGATGATCCCGGTCGTCACCGTCATCGCCCTCGGCATCCCGGCCATCTTCGGCGGCGCGATCATCACCGAGCAGGTGTTCAAGGTGAACGGGATCGGCCAGCTGCTGATCACCCAGATCCAGGCCAACGACCTGCCGACGGTGCAGACCCTGACCTTCATCTTCGCGGTGCTGATCGTGATGTTCAACCTGATCGCCGACCTGCTCTACGGCATCCTGGACCCCCGAATTCGCTATGATTGAGAGTCGCCATGACTGACCGGCCCCAGGACGGAAGCCTATCGGCGGAGGTGCCCGCCTCCACCGGCGTCGTCGGCGCCGCCGGCCCGCTCGAGCACATGCCCCCCGTCCGCTCCCAGTGGTGGGACGTCTGGGACCAGTTCCGCACCCACAAGGGCGCGCTCTTCGGCGGCGGCTTCTTCATCGGCGTGGTCCTCTTCGTCCTCTTCGGCGACTGGCTCTGGCCGATCGACCCCACCGCGACCGACATCCGCGCCCGCAACACGCGGCACATCTTCGCCTGTTTCTCCCTGCCCTGGGGGGACATCCTGTCCTGCTTCGTCAACCCGGCGGAAAGCGGGCTGAAGGTCACCTGGGCCCATCCCCTCGGCAGCGACCAGCTGGGCCGGGACATCCTGGGGCGGATGATCATGGGCGGGCAGACCTCGATGGCGGTGGGCCTGACGGCGATGCTGCTGGCGCTGTTCCTCGGCACGCTCGTCGGCGTGCTGGCGGG
>JAMWZF010000085.1 GCA_024304875.1 Paracoccaceae bacterium | reverse complement strand
GCGGCGCTCATGCCGCCGGGGGCGCGATCCGGCTGAGGGCGCGCTCGCGAAAGACGATCGTGAGCCCGGCGCCGATGGTGATGCAGATGCCCAGCGCGGCGAGGCCGTCCGGCAGGTCCGAGAACAGGGCCCAGCCCACGACAGTCGAGATCGGGATCTCGAGGTACTGCATCGGCGCCAGCGTGGCCGAGGGTGCGTGCCGCAGGGCCCCGGTCATCAGCAGGTGCGCCACGGTGCCGAGAAAGCCCAAGGCCGCGATCTGCGCCCATTCCACCCCCTCGGGCCGGACCCAGCCGAAGGCCGGCAAATCCGAGAAGACGACCATCGCCGGCAGCAGGACGGCGGTCGCCATCAGGCCCGAGATCGCCTGCATCGCCACCGCGTCCACCTCCTTGGCCATCGCGCGGGTGACAAGCATGAAGAGCGCGAAGGCCACCGCGACCAGCAGCGGCAGCAGCGCCAGCGGCCCGACCTCCACGAAGTTGGGCTGGATCACCAGAAGCGTGCCGAGGAAGCCGACCGCGCAGGCGAGGATGCGGAACCGTCCCACCTCCTCCCCGAGGACAAGGTGGCCGAGAAGCAGCATGATGAAGGGCATCACGAAGGCAATGGCGATCGCATCCGCCAGCGGCAGGTAGCGCAGCGAGGTGAACATCGCCCCGATGCCGATGATGTGGAACAGGGTGCGCAGGGCGGTCAGGCGCAGGGCGCGGGGCGACATCGCCAGCGTGCCGCCCATCGCCCAGGTCACCGGGATCAGCACCACGGGCTGGATCGCGAAGCGCACCAGCAGAAGCATGACCAGCGGAATCGCGTCGCCCAGAAGCTTGGCCATGCTGTCGCCGAGGGGGGCGAGCACGCAGAAGCCGAGCATCAGGAGGATGCCGAGAAAGGGCCGGTCGGCGGCGGGCGTGGCGGTGGCGGTGGTCATCGCGGCACGCTACCCGGGGGCAGGCCCGGGTCAAGGCCCACCGCACAGCGGCGCCGGTCCGTGCAAGCGGATCGGGCAGGACCGGGGCGCTGCCCCGGACCCCGAGGTATTTGAGGCGAAAAGAGGGGGGGACGGGGCGCCGGGCCCGGCCGGACCGCGCCCGTGGGCCTCGGGAGGGCGCCGCGCGGGTGGCCCCACCATTGGCGAGACGCCGGGGAACCCCCACTGCATGTTGCGTCGGCCATTGCCCATCCGGGTCGAATGTTGGTATCCTTAAATCCCGTGATGATGCGATTCCCGGCAAGGTCGGAACCGACCGCGGGCCGCATATCGAGCAGACAGGCAAGACACTCACGGGAGGCCACCGGCACATGGCGCGATTCATTTTCATTACCGGCGGTGTGGTGTCGTCCCTCGGCAAGGGACTCGCCTCGGCGGCGCTGGGGGCGCTCCTGCAGGCCCGCGGCTTCACGGTCCGCCTGCGCAAGCTGGATCCCTACCTCAATGTCGATCCCGGCACGATGTCGCCCTTCGAGCACGGGGAGGTCTTCGTCACCGACGACGGGGCCGAGACCGACCTCGACCTCGGCCATTACGAACGCTTCACCGGGGTCGCGGCGCGGGCGACCGATTCCATCTCCTCGGGGCGGATCTACACCAACGTGCTGGAGAAGGAGCGCCGGGGCGACTACCTCGGCAAGACCATCCAGGTCATTCCCCACGTCACCAACGAGATCAAGGACTGGATCGCCATCGGCGAGGACGAGGTCGACTTCATGCTCTGCGAAATCGGCGGCACCGTCGGCGACATCGAGGGCCTGCCCTTCTTCGAGGCGATCCGCCAGTTCAGCCACGAGCGGCCGAAGGGCGAGTGCATCCTGATGCACTTGACCCTCCTGCCCTACCTGGCGGCCTCCGGGGAACTGAAGACCAAGCCGACCCAGCACTCGGTCAAGGAACTGCAGTCCATCGGCCTTGCCCCCGACATCCTCGTCTGCCGGTCCGAGCATCCGATCCCCGAGCGGGAGCGCGAGAAGATCGCCCTGTTCTGCAACGTCCGCAAGGAACACGTGGTCGCCGCCTACGACCTCAGCTCGATCTACGAGGCGCCGCTGGCCTACCACCGGGAGGGGCTGGACCAGGCCGTCCTCGACGCCTTCGGCATCTCGCCAGCGCCCAAGCCGAACCTCGACCGCTGGCACGACGTCTTCGACCGGCTGACCAATACCGACGGCGAGGTGAACGTCGCCATCGTGGGCAAGTACACGCAGCTCGAAGACGCCTACAAATCCATCAAGGAGGCCCTGACCCACGGCGGCATGGCCAACCGGGTCAAGGTGAACGTGAGCTGGGTCGATGCCGAGGTCTTCGACCGCGAGGACGCCGCCCCCCACCTCGAGGGCTACCACGCGATCCTCGTCCCCGGCGGTTTCGGCGAGCGGGGGACCGAGGGCAAGATCAAGGCCGCCCAGTTCGCCCGCGAGCGGGGCATTCCCTATCTCGGTATCTGCCTCGGCATGCAGATGGCGGTGATCGAGGCGGCCCGGAACGTCGCCGGCGTGGCCACTGCCGGGTCCGAGGAATTCGACCACGAGGCCGGCAAGAAGCGGTTCGAGCCGGTGGTGTACCACCTCAAGGAGTGGGTCCAGGGCAACCAGAAGGTCAAGCGCAAGAAGACCGACGCCAAGGGCGGGACGATGCGCCTCGGCGCCTACGACGCGGTGCTCAAGAAGGGCAGCCGGGTGGCCGGGGTCTACGGCTCCCTCGCCATCGACGAAAGGCACCGCCACCGCTACGAGGTCGACACCAAGTACCGCGAGCCGCTGGAGGAGGCGGGCCTCTGCTTCGCCGGGATGAGCCCCGACGGCAAGCTGCCCGAGATCGTCGAATGGGCCGATCACCCCTGGTTCATCGGCGTCCAGTTCCACCCCGAACTGAAGTCGAAACCCTTCGATCCGCACCCGCTCTTCGCCGATTTCGTGCGCGCCGCGGTGGAGACCTCGCGGCTCGTCTGACCCCTGGTGTGACCGGCAAGACACGGTCCGCGGATCGTGATGGGATGCGATGCGGGCGGACGCGGGCGGCCCTTCTCTGCACCTGCGAAATCTGAGTAAAATGGGCCATGCTCGCAGATCTCCTCCGCCGCCTGACCCACCCCAGGCCCAAGCCCTTGCCGGAGCTTGATGCCCGCCTCGCGCTGGGCGCCCTTCTGGTGCGAATCGCCAAGACCGACGGAACCTACACGGTCGAGGAAATCAGCCGGATCGACCGGATCCTGGCCAAGACCTTCACCATCAACCCGGTCCAGGCCGCCCGCCTGCGGGCCGATGCCGAGCGGCTGGAACACGACGCACCGGACGGAGAGAAATTCGCCGAGGCCATCGTCAAGGCGGTGGAGGCGGACACCCGCGAGGGCGTCCTTGCCGCCATGTGGCAGGTCGCCCTGGCCGACGGGGTGGAGCGGCCCCAGGAGGACAGCCTGCTGGCCCGGACCGCCGAGCGGCTGGACCTCGACGGCGATGCGGTCGCCCGCGCCCGGGCCGCCGCCACCGGTCAGACCGTCGTGCCCCGGATGACCGCGCCGAAAAGCGGGTCCTGACGGCGGGACGCCGGCCACCTTGGCCTTCCCGGCGACGGGCCATATATCAAGCCGATGTTCGCTGATCTTCTGCGCCGCCTGACGGCCCCCGCCCCCGAGCCGCTGCCCGACCTCGACGCCCGCCTGGCCCTTGCCGCCATGCTGGTGCGCATCGCGCGGTCCGACGGCAATTATGCCCCCGCCGAGGTCGAGACAATCGACCGCCTGCTGGAGCGCCGCCACGCCCTGTCGCCCTCCGCCGCCAAGGACCTGCGCCGCGAGGCCGAGGCGCTGGAGGCCGAGGCGCCCGACACCGTCCGGTTCACCCGCGCGATCAAGGAGGCCGTGCCTTACGAGGAGCGTCTGAGCGTGATCGAGGCACTCTGGGCCGTGGCCCTGGCCGACGGCGAGCGCGACCACGAGGAAGACGCGATCCTGCGCCTCGTCGCGCCGCTTCTCGGCGTCACCGACCAGGACAGCGCCCTTGCGCGGCAGCGCGTCGACAAGGCGGATTGAGCGCTTTGCCCCTCGCCGCCTTGCCGATGTACGACCGGCCCGCGACGGCGGCGGCCCATGACCGGCTGTGGTCGGGCGTCCGGGACAGGCTGCGGGACGCCGGCATCGAGGCGCCGGACAGCCTCGACCGGCAGACCCCGATCCGCGAGGGCTGGGCCAGCCTCGATCTCCTTCTCGGCCAGATCTGCAACCTGCCCTACCGGACGTGGTACCGCGGCATGGATGCCAGCCTCACCGTGCTCGGCTGCGGCGATCACCGGCTGCCCGAGACACCCTGCGGCTTCTACCATTCTGTCGTCGTCACCCGCCCCGGCGCCGACCTCGTGGAGGCCGCGAGGCGGACCGCCTACAACGAGGGGCTGTCCCACTCCGGCTGGGGCGCCGCCTGGGCCTGGGCGCATCAGGCCGGCGTCACCCTGACCCCCACGCTGGCGACGGGCGCCCACGCCGCCTCGATCGACGCCGTGGCGAGCGGCGCGGCGGACCTTGCCGTGATCGACGCCGTCTCCTGGGCGATCATCCGGCGCGAGGCGGACCACCAGGGCGCGCTCGAGAACCGCGACCGCACCGCCGCCACCCCGGCGCAGAGCTTCATCACCCGGCACCCCGAGCCCGAGGCTGTCCGCGCGGCGCTGGCCGCGGCCATCGCGGACCTCGGCGCAGAGGACAAGGACATGCTCTGCCTCCACGGCCTCGTCACCCATCCCGAGGCCGCCTACGACCTGCCGTTTCCGCCCGATCCTTCGGCAGTTGCCCAGTAGGACGGCGGTTCCCGTCGGTCACCCGTTGCAATCGGTCCCGCTTTGCGCCCTACTCGGCCTCGCCTGAACGACCGACCTGGGACCCGAGTGACCGAAAACGTCATCGAAATCCGCAACCTGCACAAAGCCTACGGGTCGCTCGAAGTGCTGAAGGGCGTCGACGTCGCCGCCCCCGCGGGGCATGTGGTCTCGCTCATCGGCTCCTCCGGCTCCGGCAAGTCCACCCTCCTGCGCTGCGCGAACCTGCTCGAGGACAGCCAGCAGGGCGAGATCCTGTTCTGCGGCGAACCCGTCGCCTGGCGCGGCACCGGCATGGGCCGGCACCCCGCCGACCGGGCGCAGATGATCCGCATCCGCACGAACCTGTCGATGGTGTTCCAGCAGTTCAACCTCTGGGCGCACATGACCATCCTGCAGAACGTGATGGAGGCGCCGGTGACGGTGCTGAGGCGCGACCGGGCCGAGGTGGAAAGGGCCGCCCGCGGCTACCTCGACAAGGTCGGCATCGGCGACAAGTGCGATGCCTACCCCGCCCAGCTCTCGGGCGGGCAGCAGCAGCGGGCCGCCATCGCCCGCGCGCTCTGCATGGAGCCCAAGGCACTGCTCTTCGACGAGCCCACCTCCGCCCTCGACCCGGAACTGGAGCAGGAGGTGATCCGCGTCATCAAGGCCCTGGCCGAGGAAGGGCGGACCATGGTCATCGTCACCCATGACATGGCCATGGCGCGGGACGTCTCCGACCACGTCATCTTTCTGCACCAGGGCCTGATCGAGGAGGAAGGCACGCCCGATCAGCTCTTCGGCGCGCCGAAATCCGAGCGGCTGCGCGGGTTCCTGTCGGCCACCGGCAACGAGGTGGGGGCGGCATGAAGGCCCTCGCCCTCCTGATCCTCGCCGCCCTTCCGGCCAGCGCCGACACCCTGCGCATCGGCGCCAGCCCGACCTATCCGCCCTACCTCGGCCTCATGTCCGACGGCTCGCGCTACGGCATCGACGCGGAACTCGCGACCGAGATCTGCACCCGCGGCGGCTATGACTGCGCCTGGATCGACACCGCGGTGCCCGACCTGATCCCGGCGCTGATCGCCGGCGAGATCGACATCGTCCTCGGCGGCATCGGCTATTCGGTCGGCCGCGACGCGCTTGTCGACTTCACCTGCCCCTACCACGTCACAGAAGAGGCCTTTGGCACGCTGTTCAGCCGAGACCCCGACACCGACCTTGTCGCCGCGCGCATCGCCGTGACCGCCCAGACCCTGCACGAGCAGGCCATGCTGGCCGATGGGCGGCAGGCGCTTGGCTTTCCCGGCAATACCGAGGCCGTCCTCGCCGTGATCGACGGCGACGCCGACGCCTACTTCGGCTCGCCCGACGTGGTCCGCGCCACGCCCGGCGGCACCGCGCTGCACGACCGGGGCACCTTTCCCATTCCGACCACCGGGGCGGCCATCGCCGTCTCCGAGGACCGGCCCGACCTGCGCGCCGAGATCGACGCCCTTCTTGCCGAGATCTCGGCAGAGGGCGTCCTCGGCCAGCTGCAGTCCGCCTGGCTGGGCGAGAACCAGGGCGACGTGATCGCGCTCTGCGCCCGGTCCGGCATTTCGTGAAACCGCATCAAAAGACAACAGGGAGACCCCAATGAAACTGATGCTGACCACCGCCGCCCTCGCCCTGACCGCGGGCATGGCCCTCGCCCAGGACACCGTCCGCATGGGCACCGAGGGCGCCTACCCTCCGTACAACTACCTCGACGACAACGGCGAGGTCGCCGGCTTCGAGCGCGAACTGGGTGACGAGCTCTGCGCCCGCGCCGAGCTGACCTGCGAGTGGGTGACCAACGACTGGGATTCGATCATCCCGAACCTGACCTCGGGCAACTACGACACGATCATCGCCGGCATGAGCATCACGCCCGAACGTGACGAGCTGATCGACTTCACCCAGAACTACACCCCGCCGGCGGCCTCGGCCTATGTCGCGGCCTCCGACGGCGCCGATCTCGAAGGCGGTGTCGTCGCGGCCCAGACCTCGACCATCCAGGCCGGCTACGTCGCCGAGGGCGGCGCCACCCTGCTCGAGTTCGCCACCCCCGAGGAAACCGTCGCCGCCGTCCGCTCGGGCGAGGCCGACGCCGTCTTCGCGGACAAGGACTACCTCGTCCCGATCGTCGAGGCCTCGGGCGGCGAGCTGATGTTCGTCGGCGAGGACGTCCAGCTGGGCGGCGGCATCGGCATGGGCCTGCGCGAGAGCGACACCGAACTGCGCGAGCAGTTCGACGCCGCCATCACCTCGATGAAGGAGGACGGCTCGCTGAACGAACTCATCGTGAAATGGTTCGGCGAAGAAGCCCAGGTCTACGAGTGATCCGATCCGGGGGGCGGGCCGGTCCCGCCCCCCGACCCTTCCTCATGTGGGCCCCGGACCAGACATACGACACCAGCCTCGGCCCGGTCGCAGGGCAGGTCACGGGCGACGGCCCGCCCCTGGTGCTGGCCCACGGCTGGCCGTGGTCGTCCTACGCCTGGTCCCGCGTGATGCCGGCGCTCGCCGCGCGCTTCACCGTCCACATCTACGACATGCCCGGCTTCGGCCGCTCGGCCAAGGCGCTCGAACGGGACACCGGCCTCGGTGCCCAGGGCGAGGTCTTCTGCGAGATGCTGGACAACTGGGGCCTGACCCGGCCCGCCGTGGTCGCCCATGACTTCGGCGGCGCGGTGTCACTCCGCGCCCACCTCCTCCACGGCCGCCGCTTCGAGCGGCTGGTCCTGATGAACGTCGTCGCCCTCAGCCCCTGGGGATCGGACTTCTTCACCCATGTCGGGCGGCACATCGACGCCTTCACCGGCCTGCCGCCACACATCCATTCCGCGGTGGTCGAAGCCTACATCCGCGGCGCCCTCGCCCATCCTCTCCCCGAGACGGACATTGCCGCCCTGACCGCCCCCTGGCTGACCGGCGAGGGCCCCGCCGCCTTCTACCGCCAGTTCGCCCAGGCCGACGACACCCTGACCGACGCCTTCGCCCCCCGCCTCGGCCAGCAGACCTGCCCCGTGCAGGTGCTTTGGGGCGCCGACGATCCCTGGATCCCGCTGGAGCGCGGCGCCCGGCTCGCCCACCTCCTCGGCGACGTGCCCTTCACCAGGGTGGAGGGCCTCGGCCACCTGCCCCAGCTGGAAGACCCGGCCCGCGTGGCGGACCACCTGCTGACCGCCCTGACGGAAAGGGAGGCCGCCTGATGGAGCGCTGCGCCGATCCCGCCAGCCTCGAGGGCCTCGCCTGGCTGGCCTGCTACCTGACCACGGGCAAGCACTTGGCGCTCTACTGGTCCTTCGGCACCGTCCTCCTTCTGCTGGCGATCACCGCGCCCACGGCGCTGCTCTTCGGCTTCGGCGGCGCGACGGCGGCGCGCAGCCGGATCCCGCCGCTGGCCTGGCTCGGCAAGGGGTACATCGCCGTGGTCCGGGGCGTGCCGGACATCGCCTTTTTCCTCTTCTTCGTCATCGCTCTCGACCAGGGGTTCGAATACGTCCGGCACCTCTGGCTCTGCCCTGATTGGGAACAGCCGATCCGGCAGGGCAACGACTTCCTCGTCTGCCAGCAGGCCAAGCTGCCGCTCGGCAACGCGCCGCAATGGGTGCACGAGGTCTACGGCTTCCTCGTCGCGGCGCTGACCTTCGCCATCGTCTTCGGCGCCTTCGCCGCGAACGTCCTCTACGGCGCGATGCGGGCGGTGCCCCACGCGCAGGTCGAGACGGCCGAGGCCTACGGCATGTCCCCGCGCCAGACCTTCTGGCGGATCACCGTGCCGCAGATGTGGGTCTATGCCCTGCCCGGGCTCGGCAACCTCTGGATGGTGCTGGTCAAGGCGACGCCGCTGCTGTTTCTGCTGGGGGTCGAGGACATCGTCTACTGGGCGCGGGAGCTTGGCGGAACCAAGACGCCGCAGTTCACCGACTACCCCCACGGAGACTGGCGGATGTGGTACTTCCTCGGCCTGCTGGTCTTCTACCTCGGCCTGACGCGGGTGTCCGAGATCGGCATCGCGCGGCTGATGGGGCGGCTGACCAAGGGCCAGGCGACGGCGGGCGGCGAGCGGCAACGGAAGGCGGGGGCGTGACCGGCGCTTTCGCAGAAGGCGCCGTGTGCGCGGAAGCGATTGCCCCGCAATCGCCTGCGGCACCCGGTTCAGTTGGAGCGCCTCCTGCCCGACAAGAGCCGGGCCGCGCCCGACCTCGGGGGGGCGCGTGCCCGGCCGGGCCGGCGCGCGGCATTGCTACTCTGCCGACCCTCGGTCCGGTGCGTGACATCACCCATGCGCCCTCCCGGGGGGGAGGTCGGGCGCGGCCCGGCATGCCGCCGGGCGCCCTCGCTCGACCGGCGCGACAAGTCGATGGGGGCACCCGATGACCTGCCTCGAGACCCTCCAGGCCTATGCCTTCCGCTCCATCGGCATCGGCGAGAGGCTGCTCCCGCGCGAGGACTTCACCCTCTGCCAGCAGTTCACCCTGATCGGCTCGGGGATGATCTGGAACGTCTACTTCGGCGCCATCGCCCTGATGACCGGGTTCTTCCTCGCCACCGCCGTCGCGATGGGCAAGGCCTCGCCCAACCGCCTGGTCCGCAAGCCCGCCGAATGGTTCATCTTCGTCTTCCGCGGCTCGCCGCTCTTCATCCAGTTCTTCTTCGCCTACTTCGCCTTCCTGTCGCTGAAATCCGTCTCGCCCGTCTTCGACCCTTTCTCGGCGGCCTGGCTCGGGGCGCTGATCGTGCTGTTCCTCAACACGGCGGCCTACTCGGGCGAGATCTTCTACGGCGCCTACCTCTCCATCCCCAAGGGAGACCTCGAGGCCGCCGATGCCTACGGTTTCTCGGGCTGGGCCAAGTTCCGCAAGATCACCTGGCCGACCATGCTGCGGCTGGCCTGGCCGGCCTACACGAACGAGGCGATCTTTCTCTTCCACGCCACCACGCTGGTCTATTTCAGCGGCTTCCCGGCCTGGCAGCAGCGGGGCGACGCGCTCTATTACGCGAGCTACTTCGCGGACAAGACGTTCAACCCCTTCGTCCCCTACCCGATCCTCGCCTTCTACTTCATCCTCCTCACCCTCGGCATCATCAGCCTCTTCGGGCTTGCGAACCGGCGGCTGAACAGGCACTTGCCGGCGGCACGGCGGTCCCAGATGCGGATGCGCCTGAACCTTGTGAGATAGACGACATGAGCTGGCTGCTCGAAAACCCGCATGTGCGGAGCGTCCGCGTCGCGGCCTCCGACCTCAACGGCATCGCCCGAGGCAAGCGTATCCCGCGCCGCTTCGCCGACAAGCTGGAGGAGAGCGGGACCAAGTTCCCCCTCTCGGTGATGAACCTCGACATCTGGGGCGAGGATATCGACAACTCGCCGCTGGTCTTCGAGAGCGGCGACCCCGACGGCGTGCTGATGCCGACCGAGCGGGGCTACATGCCAGCGCCCTGGCTGCCGACGCCCTCGGCCCTGCTTCCGATCTGGATGTTCCGCGAGGACGGGCGGCCCTACGACGGCGACCCCCGGCAGGCGCTGGCGCGGGTGCTGGAGCGCTACAAGGCGCGCGGCCTGACCCCCGTGGTGGGGACCGAGCTGGAGTTCTACATCGTCGACGACAGCGGCAAGGACATCCAGGTCCCCGTCTCGCCCCGCTCGGGCAAGCGGCGTCCCGGGGCCGAGATCCTGAGCCTGCGTGCCCTCGACGCCTTCGACAGCTTCTTCAACGAGCTCTACGACGGC
>JAMWZF010000084.1 GCA_024304875.1 Paracoccaceae bacterium | reverse complement strand
ATGCTCGACATGGGCGATTTCGCGGGCGGGATGATCAAGTATCTCCGCCGCCACCCGGTCGCGCGGGTCACCATCGGCGGCGGCATCGGCAAGATGGCCAAGCTGGCGCAGGGGGCGGGGGACCTGCATTCCGCCCGCAGCCAGGTCGACCTCGCGGGCTTGGCGGACTGGTTGGGCGATCCACGGGTGGCCGGGGCGACGACGGCTCTTGGCGCCCACGAGATCGCCGGTGCCCCGCTCGCCGAGCGCATCGCGGCCGAGGCCCGGGCGCAGGCCCTCGCGATGTTCGGGGACGCCCCGCCCGAGGCGCTGGACGTGGTCGTCATCGACCGGGCGGGGACGGTTCTGGCGCGGGCCGGGGCATGATCCTGCTGCTGGCGGCCACGGCCGAGGCACGGGCCATCGCGGCCGGTCTCGGCGCGGCGGGCCTGCCGGTTCTCGCCTCCCTCGCCGGGGCGACCCGCGATCCCCGGCGGCTGCCGGTGCCCACGAGGGCCGGCGGCTTTGGCGGGGCCGAGGGGTTCCTGAGCGTGGTGCGGGACGAGGGCATCACCAGGGTCGTGGACGCGACGCATCCCTTTGCCCACCGGATCACCGACCGGACGGCGCGGCTCTGTGCGCAGGAGGGGCTGCCCTACCTTCAGGTCCTGCGGCCGCCGTGGAGGCCGGGACCCGACGACCGCTGGACCGAGATCGCGCGGGAAGAGCGGGCGGCGGAGATCGTCCCGCCCGGCGCCACGGTCTTCCTCGCCACCGGCCGGCAGGGGCTGGAGCGCTTCGCGGCGCTGGAAGGGCGCGAGGTCATCTGCCGCCAGATCGACCCTCCCGAGGGCGACTTTCCCTTCCGCGGAGGCCGCTTCCTGACCGGGCGGCCGCCGTTCTCGGTCGAGGCCGAGACGGCCCTGTTCCGGGACCTCGGCGTCGACTGGCTGGTGGTCAAGAACGCCGGCGGCGCGGCCTCGGCGACCAAGCTGACGGCGGCGCGGGAGCTGGGGATCCCCGTCCTGATGCTGGCCCGGCCGCCCCGGCCCGATGCGCCGATGGTCGAGACGGCGGAGGAGGCGATCGCGTGGGCGATGGGGTAGGACGCATCATCGAGGGGCCGGAGTGCGTGGCCGAGGGGGCCGCCTGGCTGGCCGCGGCGGACCCCCGGTTTGCGCCGGCGCTGTCGCACCCGCTGCCTCTGCGCAGAAAGCCGGACGGGTTCGCAGAGCTTCTGGGCGCCATCGTCAGCCAGCAGGTCAGCACCGCCAGCGCGGCGGCGATCTGGGCGCGCTGCGTGGACGCCGGGCTGACCACCGAGGCCGCTGTCCTGGCGGCGCCGGGCGAGATGCTGGCGGCCGTCGGCCTGTCTCGGCCGAAACAGCGTTACGCCCGCGCGCTCGCATCGGCCGGCATCGACTACCCCGCCCTGCGCACGGCCCCGACCGACGTGGTCCTCACGACTCTCACCGCCGTCCCCGGGATCGGGCGCTGGACGGCCGAGATCTACGCGATGTTCTCGCTCGGCCGGGCGGATGTCTTCGCCCCCGGCGACCTGGCCCTGCAGGAGGGCGCGCGGCTGCTGCTTGGGCTGGAGGCAAGGCCGACCGAACGGCAATTGCGCCGGGTGGCCGAGGCGTGGTCGCCCTGGCGATCGGTTGCGGCGCGGGCGCTCTGGGCCTATTACGCCGAACGGAAGAAGCGGGAAGGGATCGGATGACACGCGCGATGCAAGCGGGCCGGGTGGCCCCCCTCTCGGGCGATCTGCGCTCGGCGGTCATCTTCCTTCATGGCTACGGGGCCAACGGGGCCGACCTTCTCTCGCTGGCCCAGCCCCTGGGCGAGCATCTGCCCGATACGCTGTTCCTGGCCCCCGATGCGCCCGAGGACTGCCCCGGATCGCCCGGCGGCTTCCAGTGGTTTCCGATCCCCTGGATCGACGGGTCGAGCGAGGAGGAGAGCCGCCAGGGCCTCTACCGCGCGGCGGACGACCTGAACGCCTTCCTCGACGGCGTGATGGTGGACGAGGACCTGCTGCCCGAGCAGGTGGCCGTCGTCGGCTTCTCCCAGGGCACCATGATGGCGCTTCACGTCCTGCCCCGGCGCGAGGACCCGGTCGCCGCCCTCGCCGCCTTCTCGGGCCGGCTGCTGGAGCCGGAGCTCCTGACCGACGAGGTGGTCTGCCGCCCGCCGGTGCTGCTGGTCCACGGCGACCAGGACGAGGTGGTGCCGGTCCAGTCCCTGCCGCAGGCGGCCGAGGCGCTGCAGGCGGCGGGCTGGAAAGAGGTCTACGCCCACATCATGAAGGGCACCCGCCACGGCATCGCGCCGGACGGATTGTCGGTGGCGCTCGCCTTCCTGGCCGAGCGGCTGGGCTACTCCCGATAGGTCCGACTTAACCGGATCTCAATCCTTTTCCGCCACCTTGCTCCGCGGGGAACTGCGCCAGGGGAGTGGAAGGTGGAGCGATTGGTGACGGTGTTCGCGCCGCGGAATCGGATGGATTTCGCGCTGAAGGCGATGCTGCTCATCGCGGCGATCGGCGGGCTCAACTATGCACGAGAACTGGTCCTTCATGGCCAAAGGGCCGACACGTTGGGAGTGATCCTGCGGGATGCCGCGATCGTCGGGACTCCCTTCGTGGTCGTCGTCCTCCTCGTGGTCCGGCACCTCGACCGGCTCCAGCGGCAACTGGCCAACCTTGCCGCCACCGACCTTCTCACCGGCCTGCCCAACAGGCGGGGCTTCCTGGAGGCCGTGGCGCAGGGGGGCCGGATCGACCGGGACGGTCTCCTGCTGCTGTTGGACGTGGATCACTTCAAGCGCGTGAACGACACATACGGGCATGCGGTCGGGGACATCTGCCTGCAGGCCGTGGCCAGGCACCTGCGGTCCCTGTCGCGCGTCGGGGACGGCATCGGCCGCTTCGGCGGCGAGGAGTTCGTGATGTTCCTGCCCGGCGCCGGACCGGAGCGGCTGGACGAGCTGTCGCGTCTTCTCACCAAAGGTGTGGAGGTCCGCGCCGGGGCGACGGCGGAGGCCGGGGTCCAGATCACCATGTCGGCGGGCGCGGTCCTGGCGCGCGCCGGCACGGTCGCCGATGCCGCCCTGAACCGGGCCGACGCCGCGCTCTACCGGGCCAAGGAAGAGGGCCGTGCACGGCTGGTCCTGACCCCGGACGCCGCCTGACCTTTCCCCCCTGTCTACCCCGTCACTTGCCCGTTACGCAGGCATCGTAACCAGGCCCCGGGCGCGGGCTAGATGTAGGGCTTGTCCTTCGCTGCGCCGCAGATATAGTCGAAATATAGGGCCGGTCTGGCACCCGGTCCGAGGAGGCCGACCCCGGTGGCGCGGGGCGGTCCGGGCAGAGGCGGGGCAGACGGCATGGACGGTGACTTCAGAACGGAATTCGTCAGGCAACCCACGGGGCTGAAACAGCATCCCGCGCTGGTCCTGAACTCGGACTATCGGCCGCTCAGCTACTACCCCCTGTCCCTCTGGCCCTGGCAGGAGGCGGTGAAGGCGGCCTGGCTCGACCGGGTCGACATCGTCGCCGAGTACGACGAATGGGTCCGAAGTCCCTCGACCCGCATTCGCATCCCCTCGGTCGTCGTCCTCAAGGATTACGTCAAACCCCAGAAGCGCGTGGCCTTCACGCGCTTCAATCTTTTTCTGCGGGACGAATTCTGCTGCCAGTACTGCGGCAGCAAGGGCGATCTGACCTTCGACCACGTCGTGCCGCGGGCCCGGGGCGGGGTGACCAGCTGGGAGAACGTGGTCGCCGCCTGTTCGAAGTGCAACCTGCGCAAGGGCTCCAAGAGCCTGCGCCAGTCGGGTCTGAGCCTGCGCAAGCCGCCCCGCCCGCCGGGCGCGGAGCAGCTGCGCAACCTCGGCCGCAAGTTCCCGCCGAACCACCTGCACGACAGCTGGATGGATTTCCTCTACTGGGACGCCGAACTGGAGGCGTGATCGCGGTCGCGGAGGTCGGGCGCGGGGCGACCGCATGTCGCTGCCTAATGTTGACCGCGTTTGTCGGAATCCCTTGCGCCCCCGCGTCGCCCGAGTATTTTGACCGAAATACTCGGGAATGATCCGTTGATCGTCTGTCACTGCCAGAACATCACCGACCGCGACATCGACGCCGCCATCGACTGGATGCGGCGTGCGGATCCCGAGACGCTCATCACGCCCGGCAAAGTCTACCGCGCCCTCGGCAAGGCCGCCGACTGCGGTGGCTGCATGCCCCTGTTCCTGTCGGCGATGCGGGCCAACGACGCCTTGGAAATTCCGCCCGGGCCTCCTACGCTGACCCCCATGCCAACAAGGAGTGAGCCGGATGAAAGGCGACACCAAGGTCCTCGAATATCTCAACAAGGCCCTGCGTAGCGAACTGACCGCCGTCAGCCAGTACTGGCTGCACTACCGCCTGCAGGAAGACTGGGGCCTGGCCCACATGGCCAAGAAGAGCCGCGAGGAAAGCATCGAGGAGATGAATCACGCCGATCGCCTGATCGAGCGGATCATCTTCCTGGAGGGCCATCCGAACCTGCAGAAGCTGGACCCGCTGCGCATCGGCGAGGGGCCGAAGGAGACGCTGGAATGCGACCTCGCGGCCGAGCACGAGGCGCGCGAGCTCTATCGCGAGGCCCGCGATCACTGCGAGACCGTGGGCGACTACGTCACCAAGAACCTCTTCGAGGAGCTGATGGCCGACGAGGAGGGTCATATCGACTTCCTCGAGACCCAGCTCGACCTCTACACGCGTCTCGGCGACGCCGGCTACGCGCAGGTCAACGCGACGCGCATGGACGACGCGGAGTAGGGGGCGCTGCCCCCGTCCCTGCGGGACTCCCCCGAGGTATTTCAGGGCGAAAAGAGGCGGGATTGGCGGGTTCTTCGGCCTCGGGCGCGGCGGCGATTGCAGAAGGCGGGCCGCGCCCCTAGCCTTCGCCCATGGACGACTTCTTCACTCCCGTCTCGGGCATGGAGCTGCCCCGCTTCGCCGGGGTGCCGACCTTCATGCGCCTGCCCCATGTGCCCTTGGGCCACCCCCGCCGCGGCGAGGTCGAGGTCGGCCTGGTCGGCGTGCCCTGGGACGGCGGGACCTCGAATCGCCCCGGCGCCCGGCATGGGCCGCGCGCGGTCCGCGATGCCTCGACCATGATCCGGGCGCAGAACGGCGCCACCGGCGTGCGCCCCTTCGAGGCCGCCCGCTGCGCCGACTTCGGCGATGTGGGCCCGAACCCGGTGAACGTCAACGACACCGTCGCCCGGATCGAAGCGGCCTACGGGGACCTTCGCGGCGCCGGCATCCGGCCCCTGACGGTCGGCGGCGATCATCTGACCAGCCTGCCGGTCCTGCGGGCGCTGGCGAAGGATCGCCCCCTCGGCATGGTCCATTTCGACAGCCACACCGACCTCTACCGGGGCTACTTCGGCGGCAGCGATCTGACCCACGGGATGCCCTTCCGCTGCGCGGTGGAGGAGGGCCTCCTGGACCCCGCCCGCGTCGTGCAGATCGGCATCCGGGGCACGGCCTACGACATGGAGGACCGGGACTTCGCCGGCGCTCACGGCATAAGGGTCATTCCGATCGAGGAATGCTTCGCCCGCGGCTGGACCGACGTGATGGCCGAGGCGGTGCAGATCGCCGGGACCGGGCCGACCTACGTCAGCTACGACATCGACTTCGTCGACCCCGCCTTCGCCCCCGGCACCGGCACGCCCGAGGTCGGCGGTCCGAACGCCTTCGAGGCGGTCTCGGTCGTGCGGACCCTGGCCGGCCTCGACATCGTCGGCGCCGACCTCGTCGAGGTCTCGCCCCCCTTCGACCTGGGCGGGACCACGGCCTGGCTCGCCGCCTCGATCCTCTTCGAGCTGCTCTGCGTCATGGTCCCGTCGCTGGACAGCGCGGCCGAGGTTGACTAGTTAGCGCTAACGACGCCCGCAGGAGGTGACCCATGGCGGCACGCACGATTCCGGTCGACAGCTTCGACCTCGTCATCTTCGGGGGCACGGGCGACCTCGCCCGGCGCAAGATCCTCCCCGGGCTCTGCCGCCGCTGCCTCGCCGGCCAGATGCCCGAGGGCGCCCGCATCATCGGCGCCGCAAGGTCCGAGATGGACGACGACGCCTACCGCAAGATGATTGCCGAGGCGATCGAGGAGTTCGATCCCAAGGTGTCGAAGGACACCGCCTGCATGGACCGGTTCATGTGCAGCCTGCATTACGTCGAGATCGACGCAACGGGCGATGGCGGCTGGCCGGACCTCAAGGAACTCCTCCGCAAGGACGTGATCCGCGCCTTCTACTTCTCGGTCGGCCCCAGCCTCTTCGACGACCTTGCCGAGAGGCTGCACAAACACGGCATCACCCAGCCCGACGACCGGGTCGTCGTGGAGAAACCCTTCGGCCGCGACCTCGCCTCGGCGCGGGAGTTGAACCAGGACCTCGCCAAGCACTTCGACGAGAGCCAGATCTACCGGATCGACCACTACCTCGGGAAGGAGACGGTCCAGAACCTGATGGCCGTCCGTTTCGGCAACGTCCTGTTCGAGCCTCTGTGGAACTCCCACTACGTCGACCACATCCAGATCACCGTGGCCG
The DNA here is from genome assembly GCA_024304875.1 of Paracoccaceae bacterium. Taxonomy (GTDB): domain Bacteria; phylum Pseudomonadota; class Alphaproteobacteria; order Rhodobacterales; family Rhodobacteraceae; genus JAMWZF01. Next base: position 4,169 of record JAMWZF010000084.1, on the reverse strand, counting down.
AGACCGTGGGCGTCGGCGGCCGGGGCGGGTACTATGACAAGTCGGGCGCCATGCGGGACATGGTGCAGAACCACCTGATGCAGCTTCTCTGCCTGATCGCGATGGAGCCGCCGAACAACTTCGACGCCGATGCCGTCCGGGACGAGAAGCTGAAGGTGATCCGGGCCCTGCGCCCTGTCGACTACCACCACCTCGTCCGCGGCCAGTACGAGGCCGACGAGGACGGCCCCTCCTACCGCGAGGACGTGGAGAACCCGCGCTCGCACACCGAGAGCTTCATCGCGCTGCGCACCCATATCGACAACTGGCGCTGGGCCGGCGTGCCCTTCTACATGCGCACGGGCAAGCGGCTGAAGGGGCGGACCAGCACGATCGACGTGGTGTTCAAGGACCTCGGCCATTCGATCTTTCCCGGCGACGAGAGCCGGCACCGCAACATCCTGTCGATCCGCCTGCAACCGAACGAGGGGATCGACCTGCAGGTGACGATCAAGGAGCCGGGGCCGGGCGGCATGCGGCTGATCGACGTGCCGCTGGACATGACCTTTGCCGATGCGGTGGACGCCGAGGAGGTGGATCTGCCCGACGCCTACGAGCGCCTGATCATGGACGTGATCCGGGGCAATCAGACCCTCTTCATGCGCGGCGACGAGGTGGAGGCCGCCTGGGCCTGGACCGATCCGATCATCGAGGGCTGGCAGGCGCGGGGCGACGTGCCCAAGCTCTACGAGCCGGGATCGACCGGCCCGGAGGATTCGCAGATGCTGATGCACCGCGACGGGCGCCGCTGGCGCGACATCAAGGTCTAGGCCTGGCGGGGGCGGGTTGAAACCCACCTCACCGGCGGCCCATCTGTGGGTGAGGTGGTCTTGACCCACGGCCCTGCGCAGGGCCCTGTTGGCCCGATGCCCAAGGAAGGCACGAGATGGAACTGATCGAATATCCCGACGCCGAGATGATGATGATGGATCTGGCGGACCAGATCGCGAGCCAGTTGCGCTCGGCCCTCGGACACGAGGACCGCGTCAGCCTCGCCGTGCCCGGCGGCACCACGCCCGGGCCGATCTTCGACAGCCTCTGCGGCACCCAGCTCGACTGGTCCCGCGTCGACGTGATGCTGACCGACGAGCGCTGGGTGCCCGAGGACAGCGAACGGTCGAACACCGGCCTGATCCGCCAGCGCCTCCTGACCGAGAGGGCTGCGGAGGCGACCTACATTCCGCTCTACGCCGATACGCCCGAGCCGGAGGAGAGCCTTGCGAAGCTGGCCGAGGCAGTAAGCGCCGCCCTGCCGCTGACCGTCTGCCTGCTTGGCATGGGCGCGGACATGCACACCGCCAGCCTCTTTCCCGGCGCCGATCGGCTGGAGGAGGCTCTGACCACCTCGGACCCCCTCGTCGCCATGCGGGCCCCCGGCGCGCCGGAGCCGCGGATCACGCTTTCGGCCTCGGTCCTGCGGGGCGCGATGAGCCGCCACATCGTCATCACCGGAACCGAGAAGCGCGAGGCGCTGGAGCGCGCCCGCGGCCTGCCGCCCGAAGAGGCGCCGGTCGCCGCGATCCTCAAGGGATCGGTGGTGCACTGGGCCGAAAGCTAGGACAGGTGGTCCTTTAGCCGGGCGAGGGCGTCCTCCCAGAGCGCGCCGACCTCTTCGAGGTAGGCCCGCGCGGGCCCCAGCGCCTCGGGCCGGACAGCGGCGCGGGTGATCCGGCCCTCCCGGTCCAGGGTGACGAGGCCGGCACTTTCCAGCACCTTCACATGCTTGGCTACCGCCTGCCGCGTGAAGGGCAGTCCCTCGGCCAGCTGGCCCATCGGCATCGGCCCGGCCGAGAGCCGCTCCAGCAGTTCGAGCCGGGTCGGGTCGCCAAGGGCGGCGAAGACCGGGGCGAGGGCGCGCGCATCACCCGCCAAGGTGCTCTCGCAGCTGGCGGCACTGGATTTCCCAGCCCCTGGCGTTCTGGCGGCGCCAGTCGGCCCGGGCGCTTTCGGGCAGGTTCAGGGTGTCGAACCCCTCTTCGGTGATCGTCAGATGGCTGCCCTTCTCATGGGGTGCCAGGGTGAAGGTCACGGTGGTGCAGGTGCCCGCCGCCGGGTCTTCGGGCGTCGCGGTCTCGACGATGGGCCATTCGAAGGCGAAGACCTCGGGCGCGTCCATCCGGGTGACGCGGACCCAGAAGGGGTAGGCGTTGCCGTCGCCGTCGAAGACCTCGCCCTGGCTGACCGTTCCAAGGGCGAAAGGTTGGTCCAGCCGCGCCCGGAACCATGTGCCGAACGCCTCGTGATCGGTGATCGCCGCCCAGGCCCGCTCGGGCGGGACGGGCAGGGTGGTGTCGCGGGTGACCTTGTCCATTCGGGGCTCCATTCATGCAACCGTTTGGTTGCTTATATGCCCGGCGTCGGAATTTGCAACCCTATGGTTGCCGATCCCGCGCGTTGCGAAAGAGCCGGGAGTCCGCTAGCGGTAACGGCGGACCAGCCGCAAAGGAGAGAGCCATGTGGGACGCACTGAAGGCCAGGGCCGAGGCGGCTCGGGACCGCCGGATCGAGGACCTTCTGGCCGAGCCGGGGCGGATGGAGACCTTCGCGACCACGGTCGGCGGCCTGCGGCTGGATTTCGCCAAGACGAACATCGACGCGGAGACGCTGCAGGACCTGATCGGCCTGCTGGAGGCCACCGGCGTGGCCGAGAAACGCGAGGCCATGTTCACCGGCCAGCCGATCAACGAGACCGAGGGGCGGGCCGTCCTGCACACGGCGCTGCGCAACATCGACGGCGGGCCGGTCACGGTGGACGGCACGGACGTCATGCCGGGGGTGCTGAAGACGCTGGACCGGATGGCGGAGTTCGCGGGGGCGGTGCGGGACGGCAGCTTCAAAGGCCAGGGCGGGAAGATCACCGATGTCATCAACATCGGGATCGGCGGGTCCGACCTCGGCCCCAAGATGGGCGCCATCGCCCTCGCGCCCTACCACGACGGGCCGCGCTGCCACTTCGTGTCGAACGTGGACCCGGCCGACATCGCCGATGCGCTGCGGGCCTGCGACCCGGCGACGACGCTCGTGATCGTCGCCTCCAAGACCTTCACCACCATCGAGACGATGACCAACGCCCGCACGGCCAAGGCCTGGATGGGCGAGGCGGTGAACGACACCGGGGCGCAGTTCGCCGCCCTCTCCTCGGCCCTCGACAAGACGGCGGACTTCGGGATCGCGCCCTCCCGCGTCTTCGGGTTCGAGGACTGGGTGGGCGGGCGCTATTCCATGTGGGGGCCGATCGGCCTGCCGCTGATGATCGCCGTGGGGCCCGAGGCCTTCCGCGCCTTCCTGCGTGGCGGGCAGGCGATGGACCGGCATTTCCGCGCGGCGGAGTGGCGCGAGAACATGCCGGCGCTCATGGCTCTGGTGGGCATCTGGCACAACCAGGTCTGCGGCTATCCGACCCGCGCGGTCCTCCCCTACGACAACCGGCTGGCCCGGCTGCCGGCGTACCTTCAGCAGCTCGAGATGGAGAGCAACGGCAAGGGCGTGACGATGGAGGGCGCCCCGGTCGAGACCTCGGGCCCGGTGGTCTGGGGCGAGCCGGGGACCAACGGCCAGCACGCCTTCTACCAGCTGATCCACCAGGGGACGCAAGTGGTGCCCTGCGAATTCCTCGTCGCCGCGCGGGGCCACGAGGACGACCTGCACCACCAGCATCTGCTTCTGGTCGCCAATTGCCTGGCCCAGTCCGAGGCGCTGATGCGAGGGCGGACGCTGGACGAGGCGCGTGAGAAGGTGGCGGGCAAGTTCGAGGGCGCCGAGCTGGAGCGGCAGGCGGCGCACCGGGTCTTTCCCGGCAACCGCCCCTCGGTCACCCTGACCTATCCGCAGCTGACGCCCGAGATCCTCGGGATGATCGTGGCGCTTTACGAACACCGGGTCTTCGTCGAGGGGGCGGTCCTTGGGATCAATTCCTATGACCAGTGGGGGGTCGAGCTGGGCAAGGAGCTGGCTACGGCCCTCGGCCCGGTGGTGGAGAGCGGCGATGCGCAGGGCAAGGATGCCTCGACCGCGGCGCTGGTGGCGGTCCTCAAGGCGCACGGGCTCTGAATCGGGGCGTCTGACCGGCGGACCGCGGGGTGGCGGCGTTCCGACATGCGTTTTCGGGCCAGAATGAAGCAGGAGCGCGG
>JAMWZF010000083.1 GCA_024304875.1 Paracoccaceae bacterium | reverse complement strand
GGACGTGGGCCTGCCCGAGCCCACCCTTGAGCGTGGCGGTGAAACAGCCCGTGCCGGCGCCGACGGTCCCTTCCTCACGGCCTTCACCGGCCCTGTCGAGGGCGGCCCGGCCAAGGGCAGGATAGGGGCTTTCGGTCCAATCCTTGTCGCCGCCGTTCAGCAGGTCGAAGACGATGGCGGCGGGCACGATGGGGACCCGGGCCGGGCCGACCGCCACGCCTCGGCCCATGGCGCGCAGGCCCGCCATGACGCCCTCGGCCGCGCCGAGGCCGAAGGCAGAGCCGCCGGAGAGGACCAGCGCGTCGACGGCGCTCACCGACTTGTCGGGCGCCAGCAGGTCCGTCTCGCGCGTGCCCGGGGCGCCCCCCATGACGTGGACGCCGGCGGTGAAGGGCTCCTCGCCCAGCACGACGGTCACGCCGGACTTGAGGCGCGGATCGGCGGCATGGCCGACGCGAAGGCCGGGGACGGCGGTGAGGGTCATATCCGCGGCTTCCCCGCCGCCGGCAGGCCGCTGTCGCCGGTGTTCGGCTCGCCCGCGGGTTCGATCAGCAGGACCTTCGCCTCGGACGCGGCCCGGGGACGGTGGACCATGCCCTTCGGCACGACGCATAGGTCGCCCGGGCCGAGGGTCACGCTGTCACCGTCCTCGCCATCGAGGATCACCTCGCCCTCGAGGACCAGGAAGAAGTCGTCCGTATCGTCATGTTTGTGAAAGGGAAATTCGCCCGCGAACTTCACCACCATGACCTCGTTGCCGTTGTAGTCGGCGACGACATGCGGGTCCCAGTGGCTTTCGAAGAGGGCCAGCTTCTCGGCCAGGGAAACGCGGGTCAGGGGCATGGGGCAGGTCCTTCGGCGGATCGGTCCGTGCCAATCTGCAGGAAGACCCCTGCGCTGTCACCCGCTTGCACTGGGGGACATCTCGGTTACCTGTTGTCCCGACGCGATACCGCAAGGAGACCCCGATGGCCGACAGCTACACCCCTCCCAAGGTCTGGACCTGGGACAAGGAGAACGGCGGCAAATGGGCCAGCCAGAACCGCCCGATCGCCGGTGCGACCCATGACAAGGATCTGCCGGTGGGCGACCATCCCTTCCAGCTTTATTCCCTCGGCACGCCGAACGGCCAGAAGGTGACGATCCTCTTCGAGGAGCTGCTCGAGGCAGGTGTGAGCGAGGCCGAATACGACGCCTGGCATATCGGCATCGGCGACGGCGACCAGTTCGGCTCGGGCTTCGTCGAGGTGAACCCCAACTCCAAGATTCCCGCCCTCGTCGACCGGACCGGGCCCGAGCCGGTGCGCGTGTTCGAGAGCGGCTCGATCCTGATGCACCTCGCCGAGACCTTCGGGATGTTCCTCGACACCGAGGGGCCGGTGCGGACCGAGACACTGAACTGGCTGTTCTGGCAGATGGGCTCCGCCCCCTACCTCGGCGGCGGCTTCGGCCATTTCTTCGCCTATGCGCCCGAGCCGATGGAATACCCGATCGACCGCTTCGCGATGGAGACCAAGCGCCAGCTCGACGTGCTGGACCGCAACCTGGCCGAGCGGGAGTGGATGAACGGCAAGGCCTATTCCATCGCCGACATCGCGATCTGGCCCTGGTACGGGGCGCTCGCCCTCGACCGCAGCTATCCGCGCGCCGGAGAGTTCCTGGCGGTGCACGAGTACGAGAACGTGCAGCGCTGGGCCAAGGCGATGGACGCCCGGCCGGCGGTGTCGCGCGGCCGCATGGTGAACCGTGTGGGCGACGATCCGGGCTTCATCAAGGAGCGGCATTCGGCGGCGGACTTCAAGGAATGACAGTCCATTAAACGCAGGTCGGATGCAGGGCGCAAACTCCTCATTCGGCACGCGAAAACGGCGCGCCGTGGACTTCAGGACTTTAGAGTTCTGGAGTCCTGAAGCCACCGCCGTCCTGCTTGCCTGGCCCCCGGGTCGGCGCTAATCTCGAACTCACAGCGCCCGGGCGATGGCGTCGCCCTCGACACAGCGCTGCATGTCCTGAACGCCGGGACCTCTTTTTGACGAAAGGGGGCCGGAATGGACCGTCCCGTGAACTACCGCTTCCACCAGGGCGACCGTGTCTTGCCCTTTGCCGCCGCCGAATACGACGCGCGCCTCGCCGGCCTGCGCACGGCCATGACGGAGGCCGGGATTGCCGCCTGTGTCCTGACCTCGATGCAGAACGTCGCCTATTACTCCGGCTTTCTCTACTGCGCCTTCGGGCGGCCCTATGCACTGGTCGTCACGGAATCGGACAGCGTCACGGTCAGCGCCGGGATCGACGCGGCCCAGCCCTGGCGGCGCTGCCACGGCGACAACATCACCTACACCGACTGGGAACGGGACAACTTCTGGCGCACCGTCTCGGAGATCGCGGGGACCGGGCGCGCGATCGGCTACGAGGCCGACCACCTGACCGTCGCGCGCCGGGCCGAACTCGACCACCACCTCCGCCCCGCCACGGCTGTCGACATCGCCCCGGCCACCATGACGCAGCGGATGCGGAAGTCCCCGGCCGAGATCGACCTCATCCGTGCGGGCGCGGCCGTGGCGGATGTCGGCGGCGAGGCGATCCGGCAGGCGATCCGCGAGGGCCTGCGCGAGATCGACGTCGCCATGGCCGGCCGGGACGCGATGGAGCTGGAGATCGCCGCGCGCTTTCCCGACGCGGAATACCGGGACACCTGGGTCTGGTTCCAGTCCGGCATCAACACCGACGGGGCGCACAACCCGGTCACCTCCCGCGTCCTGCGGCGGGGCGACATCCTCTCCCTCAACACCTTCCCGATGATCCACGGCTACTACACCGCACTCGAGCGGACGCTCTTCCTCGGCGAGGTGGACCCGGCCAGCCTGAAGATCTGGGAGGCGAACGTGGCCGCCCACGAGCTCGGCATGAGCCTGCTGAAGCCCGGCACCTCCTGCGCCGAGGTCACGGCGGCGCTCAACGCCTTCTTCGAGGAGCGGGACCTGCTGCGCTACCGGACCTTCGGGTACGGCCATTCCTTCGGAGTTCTCGGCCACTACTACGGCCGTGAGGCGGGGCTGGAGCTGCGCGAGGACGTCCAGACAGTTCTGGAGCCGGGACACGTCATCTCGATGGAACCGATGCTGACGATCCCCGAGGGCCGGCCCGGGGCCGGCGGCTACCGCGAGCACGACATCCTCGTCATCACCGGGGACGGGTCCGAGTCGATCACCGGCTTTCCCTACGGGCCCGAGGCGAACGTGGTCTGATCAGACAGGGCCGCATGGGCGGAAACGACCCCTCGGGCGGCGTGCCGGGGCGGCGCGCGTTGCCTTGGCCCGTTCGCGTGTTAAGACTCCCCCAAAATGATCTGAAGGGACAGACCCATGACCACCCGCCGTGCCTTTACCGCCTACCTTCTGTCCGGCGCCGCGCTGGGCCTGTCCGCCTGCGCCCGGGCGCCCGAACCGATCACCGTTCCCGAGGTGCAGTACGACCCCGGATACGGCCCGATGGTCGATGGCGAATTCAACCTCCCGCCGGTCCCGGCCACCTATACCCAAGGGGTCAACAAGCGGATGCTGGTGCCCTACAACGGCAATGAATCCAGCGGCGTGATCGACGTCGATATCTACGCCAAGTTCCTCTACCTCGTGCTGCCGGACAGCATGGCGATGCGCTACCCCATCGCGGTGGGCCGGCTCGGCCGGGCGCTGACCTTCGACACCACGGTCCGCGCCAAGCGCGAGTGGCCGTCCTGGACGCCCACGGCCAACATGCTGCGCACCGAACCCGAGGTCTACGGCCCCTTCGCCGGCGGCGTGGAGGGCGGCCTGACCAGCCCGCTCGGCGCGCGCGCCCTCTACCTCTACCGGAACGGCCGCGACACGCGCTACCGGATCCACGGCACCAACGACATGCGCTCCATCGGCAACTCCGGCTCGGCGGGCTGCATCCGGCTGTTCAACCAGGATGCCATCGACCTGTACGAGCGGGTCGGCATACCGACCAGCGTGCGGATGCGGTCGGAAGGGGAATCGATGCAGCTGGAGCCCGAGCATTTCGGCCGCGGTGTCGAGCTGCCGCCGACGATCGTGGACCCCGAGACGATCTATGGCGCTTCCGACTCGGAGGCCGAGGTGGCCGGGGCCGACGGTACGGTCCGCGATCCGCTGAGCTCGGACACGCTCTGACCGCCCGGCCGGCGCGGCCCCGAAGGCCCGATTGCCGCTACACCCGCGCGTCAAAGCTGGCTAGACTTGCCTCCGGACGGGAGGGCAGGATCCTGGAGTCGTGCCTGTTCCGCCTCGGATAACAGACAAGTCATTGCCAGACGAAGGGACCAGACATGAGCGATTTCGATGTCCAGATCGCCGAAAGCCAGACCCAGGTGCAGGAGGCCCAGGCCAAGATCGCCGAATTGACCAGCCGGATCGAGGTGGCCCGCCAGAAGATGGCGCAAGGCACCGACATCGCCGTCGACATCGAGAACGCCAGCCTCGAGGACGTCCACGCCCATACCGAGGTGATGAACGCCAACATCGCCGAACTCATCATGGGCCTCGACGACGTCACCGCCGGGTTCCAGCAGGACTTCGACGAGATGCGCTCCAAGACCGGCTGGGAGAGCTTCGTCGGCATCTTTTCCAAGGGCAAATCCGAGTCGATGCGCCAGGAGCGGATGCGCACCGCCTCCATCGACGACAAGCTGCAGGACCTTATCGCCAAGTCCGACACGATCACCAGGCTGCTGGAGGGCCAGCTGGCCGTCCTCAACGAGCAGAAGGAGAAGGTGGACGCCAACCTCGGCACCACCCTGGTGGAGCGTGAGGAGACCGTGGCGACGCTCGAGACCGTCAAGGCCGAGATCAAGGCGATGGACCCGAAGATCATCGAGCTCGAGAACAAGATCAGCGTGGAGCAGGACGCCGCCAAGCGCACGGCGCTGGAGACCGACCTCGCCGAGGCGAACCAGGCCTACAACGAACTGGTCCAGAAAGAGCAGGTCATGGTCGCCAAGTCCCAGACCCTCGAGCGCTACATCGAGAAGGGCAAGACCTGGATCGACAGCCTTCAGAACCAGGCCGCGACCCAGATGGTCCTGATCAACAAGCTGCAGACCGACACCCAGCAGCGGGTGGTGCTCTACGACGCCCTCTCCAAGTCGCTGAAGACCGCCCAGCAGCAGGACGTGGCGCACCGGATCAACGAGATCGGGGTCAAGACCGACCAGGAGGCGCAGACCGCCATGGCCGCGATCGGCTCGGCCACCAACGCCAAGATGGCCGACATGCTGGAGGCGCACGAGGATCACATGGTCTTCGCCCGCGAGGTGCTCGAGAAGAAGGCCAAGGCGGACGAACGCTTCGCCCGGCGCTTCGAGGAGATCGTGAAGAAGCACGACAGCAACCAGTACGGGGCTTGAGCGCGTCCCGGAAACGCTCCGGTGGAGCGTTTCGGCGCGAAAGGGGCGGAGCCCATGGCAAAGAGCAACGTCAGAAGATCCCGGATACGACAAGAGGCGTCTTGGCGCGGCTCCGCCGCATCGCGCCCCCGCCCCCTGCTTCATTCTGGCCCGAAAACGCCCGCCGGAGGCGTTCCGACCTCTCCAGAAGCGCCGCCGCATGACTGATCTCGACCACTTCGCCCTCGAAGACACCCGCGTCACCCGCCGGTACTTCCGCAAGTTCGACACCATCACCCGCCACCTCGGCCGGGTCGCGGGGGTACTGGAGGCGGAGGGGCGGCTGTCGCGGCGCGAGGTGGAGGTGCTGGCCCGCTACCTCCTCGGCCTGACGCTCACCTTCAAGGCGCTGGCCCACAAGTACCACTTCTCGGGCCGCTGGACCCACGCGGGCAAGCTGAACTTCGACCGGGTGGAGAGCGGCTTTCCGGTCTTCTCCGAGCTCATGACCATGGCGAACGACGCCCTGCAGGCGGAACGGCACCTGCGCCAGATGCCCGTCGCCGAGGAGCTCAAGGACCAGATGGTCCGCACCATCGTCGGCGAGCAGGAGATCCCGACCAAACTGCAATTCGCCCTGTCCCAGCGGCTCTACTACGAGGAACTGGCCCGCGGCGGCCTGTTCTGGGCCCGCAACGACCCCGACGCGATCTGGCTGGGGAACGAGGGCACCCGCCGGCGGTTCCTGCTGCACTGGGCGGTCTACGACAGCCAGATCAACCTTCCGCAGGTCTACCTGATGGAGGTGGAGGACACCGGGCGCGTGGGCCTGCCCAAGGACGAGCGCCGCTGGCCCGAGGTGCAGGGCCACCTGATGGCGCAGGCGGTGGCGGGGCTCAAGCTGCTGACCATCGCCCGCGGCTTCGACCAGGACTTCGACGACCTGCACCCCAAGCGCCTGCGCCGGTTCCACATCGGCCCGATGTATTCCCACGCCTTCACCCGGCAGGCCGGGCCGCTGCGGGAGGTGCTCAAAGTCGCCCAGGCCCCCGAGGGCGAGGACTGGGCGCTGGTCTGGACCGAGGAAGAGCTCATGTCCGAGTCTGCGACACGCGAGAAGTCCGGCTGGTTCGGCACGGTGGAGCGGCAGGTCTTCGCCCTGGACCCTTTCGGAGGGCAGGGGGCCGAAAGCGGCGCGACGCGGACAAGCCGGGCGATCATCCTGCCGCAACGACCCTTTCAGGCGCTGGCCGAACTCCAGCCGCCGGGGTTCGGGGACGTGCGCAAGTTCGTGGTAAGCCCTGGGGGGCGGGTCCTTGATTACCGGTAGGTCAGGGGGGTGCCGGTCCCACCTCACCTTCCCGGCCCGTGAGGTGGGTCCGGGCCCAGCCCCCGCTGATGAGAGGAAGAAATGAGCCAGACCGCCGACCAGATGGAACTCCGCGAGGAGGACATCCGCAGCCACTACGACGCGGCCACGGCCCTGCTGCAGGGCTTCGACCACGCCCCTCGGATCGCCAAGGCGGAGGAGGCGCCCGCGCCCGAGCGGTCCCCCGGCATCGGCACCCGCCGCCGGTTCCGCAGCACCACGCCCGGCCTCGTCACCCAGCGGGTCGAGCGGACCGAGGGCGTGCAACTCATGGCGCGGATCGAGGGGGCGGACGGGGGCGATGCGCTGACCTCGCCCACGCAGGCGACGGTGCTTCACGCCCTTCGCCGGGCGCTCGCCATCGCGCTGGCTCTGAGCGAGCAGGTCTCGGACACCACCGGCCTCGCCGACCTCAAGCGCGCCAACCTCGAAGGGCGCCTGCCCGCCGACCGCAAGGGCGACTTCTCGGCGCTGCTGACCGCCGAGGCCCTCGCCGTGCTTTATACCTTCGCCAACGCCACCGCCTTCCTCCTCGCCCCCCACGCGGGCGAGGCCAGCGTCGAGGTCGGCGAGGTCGAGGAGGTACTGACCGACAACGCCCCCCTCGCCCTGCACGGCGCGCTCTGGGAACTGGACCAGGACCTCGGCCGCTTCGCCACGGACGACCCCAGGCTGACCGCCACGGTCCTTGCCTTCGCCGAGCAGCTCATGGCCAAGGTCGCCGCCCGCGCCTCCAACGCCGCGATGACGGACGCCTTCACCCGCGCCACCTGGAAGGTCGAGGCCGACGACTTCGCGATCCGCGGCTTCTCTCCCGCCCGCGCGGCCAAGGGCACCACGCTGACCATGGCGTTCAAGAAGCCGAACGAGGTCGTCGGCAACCACATCGCCAAGTACCAGGCCATGCGGCTGGCCAAGATGCTGATGGCCTATGACTTCGACAGGCGGCTGAACCCCTTCGCCGACCTCGGCGGTTTCATCTTCACCTTCATGGGCGACGGCGCGCCGGGGACGGGGAAGACGACCCTGATCCAGATGATGGCGGGGCTCATCCACGAGTACTGCCAGGTCGCCGGCTACACCTTCCGCTACCAGAACTTCGGCATCGACAACATCGACAGCTACCAGGGCAAGTCCGGGCAGAACGCCAAGGCCTTCATCAACAACGTCCTCGACCCCGGCGTCATCGGATTCGGCACCATCGACGACATCGACCAGATCGCCGGCAAGCGCGGCGACCGGCAGTCCAGCGCGGGTCAGCAGGAGGTGACGGCCGTCTTCATGGAGGCCTTCGCGGGGGCCAACACGGTGGTCCGGGGCAACTGCACCTTCGGCATGTTCTCGAACTACCCCGAGAACGTGGACGACGCCCTCCGCCAGCGGGCCGGGGCGCGGTTCCTCGTCGACGGGCCGCAGACGCGGGAGGATTACATCGACATCCTCTACCTGCTGATGGGACGGAACCATTCGATCCCGGTCGGCGATCACGAGGTCTTCGCCGCGCAGGAGATCAAGAAGGCCGTCTCGGCCTCCTTCGAGAGCCACAACCGCCCGCATGAGGAGGGGCTGCTGGCCGTCTTCGACCGGGTCCGCGGCCAGATCGGCGAACTGGACACGATCGCCAAGATGGGCACCTACCTCAAGGGCATCCAGGAGGCCGACAACCGCTTCACCGGCCGCGCGATCAAGAACATCACCGACGCAGTGAAGGTCCGCGCGATGGACTTCGAACTGCCGGACGAGTGGATGGAGGACCCCGAGCTGTTCCTCTTCAAGGACTACGACACCAAGAAGGCGATGATCGCGGAGTTGCGGGTGCCGATCACGACCGAGATGGTCCTGCAGGAGATCAACCGCTACGCCGACAGCGAATTCCGCTACGCGGACAAGTCGGACGAGGTGGCGATCTCCAACATGGTCCGCGACTTCGGCCGCCAGGAAGAGGCCAAGCGGCGCTACATCGAGGGGAAAGGGTGAGCGACCTCGTCATCCCCCTCATGGTGCTGGCCCTTTTCGGCTGGCTGGTCCCCCGGGGGCTGTTCCTCGTGTTCCCCGAGGGGGTCCGCCCGCTGATCTGGCTGGCGGTGAGTTCCTTCGCCCTGATGTTCGCGATCTCGGTCCTGTTCTGGATGGGCCTCTACCAGGCGCGGGGGGCGCCGCTGGGAGAGTTCTTCTCGGAAGGCCTCTGGGCGGGACTGTGGTTCTTCGGGCGGCTGGCGGCGGCCTCGGTCCTGATATGGGGGCCGATCCTGATCCTCTCCGTGGCGGGGCTGCCGAAAATGTGGGTGAAGGAGGAGTGGTGATGGTGAACCCACCAGACAAAGTTAAGAAAGTGCTTCTGAGTGGACCGATGTTGGTGGGTTATGGACTCACGTTTCTTGTCATCTGCTTGCTCTTAGTAGCCGCGAGGCAAGAAATTTGCATTGAACAACGTATCCCGTTCTTTGAGGAATGTGAACGTCGTTGGACATTCCTTATGGATGCACCAGGGAATGAGTTTGGTGACGCTCTAGCAGGCTTCGCGGGCACTCTTGCGTTTGTTTGGATTGTTGTAACCGTCTTTCAGCAGTCGGTGGAGCTATCAAGGCAAAGGGCAGAATTTGAAGAGATGAATGACCGTCTTGGCGGGCAAGAATTCGAATCGACATTCAACGACCTTCTATCTTCGTTCTTCAACCTACGCGATACCATTCACTTCAACTTTATTAACCACCTCGGCGAGATTAAGCAGACCGTCCATGGTTCAGAAGCGTTACTCTATATTTCAGATAATCTTAAGAGTATAATAGAATCAGAGGATGATGCTCCGGTCAGCATGGCAAGGCTTCACAAGGGCTACGAGGAATTTTGGAGAAGATATGGGCGTCAATTGGCTCCGTACTTTCGATTCTTATTCAACATGTTTCGGTTTATCGACGAAAGCAATCATAGTGAAAAATATCATTCCCGCTTCTTAAGGTCGATTCTCTCCGAGGGCGAACTTGTCTTATTGCTATATAATGCTCGGAGCAGTCGCGGCGAACCATTCATGAGGTACATGATGAAGTATTCCGTGTTAGACAATTTGGAGTTGGAGAGCCTGAACCATGGAACTGACATCCTCTTGCTGCCACGAGAGGTGTATGGAGAGAATAGATTACTATTGGAAGGCTGGGATGACGCTGCGGAGCGTTATGGTACGCGGAAATGAAACTTCTCATCGAACGCGGCCTCATGTTCGGGAACCTGATCCACGTGAACTCCCCCGTTCTCGTGGACCGCTACAACCGCGCCCTGAAGCACCTGACCGGCCACACCACGGCCCTCACCGATTTCCACATCGATATCTCCGGCTATTCCCCCGAGGTCGGCGCGGAACTGGACGACCGGCTCTACCTTAACGAAAACGGCTGCAACCGGCAGTTCATCCTGCTGACCACCGACCAGAAGACCGCCCCGCTGCTGGACGCCACCTTCTCCACCTCCCGCTCCATCCTGCGGCACTTCATCGAGGAGAACGCGGCCGAACTCTTCGCCCTCACCGCCAAGGACGCCGTGGCGGGGGAGCTGATCAATTCGGTCTTCACTGTCGACAGCCCGGCCAAGCTCTTCGATATCCGCAAGGTGCGGATCGAGGCGGATACGACGACGGGGACGGTGCGCACGGCGAAGGAGCTGGGCACCCTCGTCGACCGCTTCAAGACCGAACCCGACGCCTGGTGGGACGACGTGCTGATCGCGCAGATGATCGGCCTCGCCAAGAAGACCGGCGATGTCACCCGGAACCCGGTGAAGCTCAAGGACATGGAGTTCACCCAGGACAACTTCTGGACCGCCCATTTCGGCGGGCTCTACGTGTTCCGCGACGCCGCCGAGCCGGCGCTGATCACCTTCGGGGACCGGGACCTCGGGCCGCTGCCCATCGAGACGGTCATCAGCGCCGAGGACCGGACCCGCGTCGCGATCTTCCTCGAGGTGAACGGCCTCGCCGAGCCCATCGTGAAGGCCCGCGGCATCGACGCTGCCGCGATC
>JAMWZF010000082.1:9737-10768 GCA_024304875.1 Paracoccaceae bacterium | reverse complement strand
GATCCCAAGACCAGCCGCTTCGCCTCGTCCGCCGGGTCGCGGTCGGGATAGGGATAGGCTTCGTATTGTTCCTTGACCGAGACCATGCGCACTCCCTCTCTTGCAGCGCGCCCATTTGCCCCCGATTGCCACCGTGGCACAAGGCCTTGCCTCCCGCCCCCGGCTTCTTCTGTCCGAAAATATCCCGGGGGGACTCCGCAGGAGCGGGGGGCAGCGCCCCCCTCTGCCCCGTCCGATCAGCCGCCCAGCAGGTTCGGCACGATGGTCACGATCTGCGGGAAGAGCGCGAGGATCGTCAGCCCGAGCACCTGGATCAGCACGAAGGGCAACACACCGCGGTAGATGTGGCCTGTCGTGACCTCGGGCGGGGCGACCCCCCGCAGGTAGAACAGGGCGAAGCCGAAGGGCGGCGTCAGGAACGAGGTCTGCAGGTTCACCGCGATCATGATCGTCACCCACTTGGGGTCCATAGACCCGCCGTAGATCACCGGCCCGACGATCGGCACCACGATGTAGATGATCTCAAGGAAGTCGAGCACGAATCCGAGGATGAACATCACAAGCATCACGATCAGGAAGACCGTGAACTCGCTGTCGTAGCTGCGCAGGAACTGCTGGATGTAGTGCTCGCCCCCGAAGGAGATGACCACGAGGTTGAGGAGCTGCGAGCCGATCAGGATGGTAAAGACCATCGAGGTCACTTTCGCGGTCTCGCGCACCACCGGACCCATGACCCCGCCGGCAAACAGGACCCAGACCGCGTAGAGCAGCCCGACGAAGGCCACCATGTAGGCGGCGAAGGCGACGAGGAAGGCGATCCAGCTTTCGACGCTGACGTTTTCCTGGTTCACCCGCAGGTCGAAGTTGATGCCCATGAGGATCATCACCACCGTCGCGAAGGTGGCGATCAGGATCATCCGGCCCGACCGGCCGGTCTCGGTCAGCTTGCGGTAGGCGGCGAGCATGATGCCCCCCGCGGCGCCGAGCGCGGCGGCCGGCGTGGGGTTGGTGATGCCGCCGAGCTGTCTCTT
>JAMWZF010000082.1:0-9727 GCA_024304875.1 Paracoccaceae bacterium | reverse complement strand
GGATCGAGCCCAGCACCGCCACGATCAGCACCAGCGGCGGAAAGACGACGCGGATCACGTCGTTCTTCGCCAGCCGCCCGACGGCGGGCCGCATCGACCAGAGCACGATGATGAGCGGGATCGCCAGCAGGGCGATGGTGGCGCTGGAGGACATCGTCGAGCGGATCAGCGCGACGTCGACGACCAGCATCAGCGCGATGCCCGCGGCCCCGATCAGGAGCGGCAGCGACGCCGCGACGGGCGCGACACCGCGGGCAAAGAGCAGCACGAGGCCGAAGAGCACCGCGATGGTGGCGACGCCGGTCCCGATGGGGGGCGCGTCGTAGACCGGAACCTCGGTCGCGGCCTCGCCCTCTTCGGCACCCTCGGCAGCCGCGGTCTCGGCGGCGGCGGCGTCGGCTTCGGCCTGGGCGGCGACGGCGGCGGCAGTGGAATCGCGGGCGGCGACGGACTCGTCCCAGCGCTCCTGCCCGTGCAGCTCGATCATCGCCGCCTGGCACTGTTCGGAGACGTTGGTGCGCAGCGCCGACCGGCCGCCGATGTCGTTCTCGCCGGTGAAGGTCAGCACCTGGGTCTGCGGCCCGACGACGCCGGCCTGCCCGAGCAGGACCATGCCGCCGATGAGCGCCACCGGCAGGGCGACGAACCAGGTCACGCCCTCGCGCATCGTGGTCCCGCCCGGCGTGGCGCCCGAGCCCTCGAACTGGACGGCGGGCGCGCGGGACGGATTGAACAGCGCGTAGCCGAAGGCATAGAGCGCGTAGAGCAGCGCCAGCAGGACGCCGGGCAGCATCGCCGCCTGGAACAGCGTCCCGACCGAGACGACCGCCGGCCGGCCGAGGTAGGTCAGCGCATCCGAGCAGCCCGCAGCCTGGGCCCGGGCCTCCTGCGCGGTGGAATAGATGTCACCGGCGAGGGTGCCCAGCAGCACGATCACGATGGACGGCGGGATGATCTGGCCAAGCGTGCCGGAGGCGGCGATCACGCCGGTGGAAAGTTCGGGCGAATAGCCGCTGCGCAGCATGGTCGGCAGGGACAGAAGGCCCATTGTCACCACGGTCGCGCCCACGATCCCGGTCGAGGCGGCGAGGAAGGCGCCGACGACCACCACCGACACGGCGAGGCCGCCCGGCAGGGGCCCGAAGACCTTGGCCATCGTGGTCAGAAGGTCCTCGGCGATCTTCGAGCGCTCGAGCACGATGCCCATCATCACGAACATCAGCACCGCCAGCAGGGTCTCGATCGACTGTCCGGCAAAGACGCGCTCGTTCATCCGGTTGACGACGAAGCTGAGGTTCCGGTCGAGGGCCAGCTCCCAGCCGCCGGGGAACAGGGGCTGCTCGATGCGTGGCAGTTCGGGATATCGGAAGGTGGAGATCGAATCCCGCGCGACCCCGTCGGCCACCAGCTGCGCGTAGGCTTCGCTGCCGGTGTCGATCGCCTGGTGGATCAGGATGCCCTGGGCATCCAGCAGCGCGATGATGCCGAAGGCGATCAGGCCAGCGCCGCCGATGGCGAAGGCCACCGGAAAGCCCGACAGGATGCCCGCGAACAGGCACAGGAAGGTGATCAGAAGACCGACCTCGACGCCATCCAAACCGAAAATCATGCCCTAGTCCCCAAGTCTTTCAGTGCGTGCCTTCATAGGCTTCTTCGCCCTCGCCGAGGGTGTCCCGGTCGAGATATTTGCCTGCACTCTCCTCGCCTTCCCGGAACTCCAGGAACGACCGGTAGAAAACGGCAATGGCCTGCAGGATGACCAGCGCGCAGAACGACACCATCAGGATCTTGAACAGGAAGTAGGCGTTGAACCCGTTCGGCGAGAAGCCGATGGTCTCGACCGTCCAGCGCACGATGGAGGCCTTGCGCATGGTCAGTTCGAGCGTGTCCGAGGCCGAGGTCTTGGGCGTGATCAGGCTGCGCCACAGGAAGTGCCAGGCGTAGAGCCAGGTCAGCACCGCGACGGGCACCATGAAGAACAGGGCGCCGAACATGTCGATGACGCGCTTGGTCCGGTGGCTGACGGCGGCGTAGATCAGGTCGACCCGCACATGCCCGCCCTGGACGAAGGTATAGGTGACGCAGAGCGCCACGATCATCGCGTTGTAGAGCTTCAGCTCTTCCGAGAACCAGCCGACCGACTGGGTGAAGCCGAAGCCGAAGGGCGCGATGGTGATCGACCCGAAGCGGAAGACCGACTGCAGGAAGACGACCATGACCTGCTGCAGCACCATCAGGAGGCCCACCCAGGCGATCACCCGGCCGAGGCCGTTGGCGAAGGTTTCGAGCCCCAGGACGCAGGCCCACATGACGCGCGGGAAGATGACGGCGACAACCGTCAGGATCAGGAAGATGTCGAAGCAGACGAAGAAGAACTCGACCGAGGCACCATAGTAGACGAACCGCATCAGGGATTCGCCGTTCGACCAGTCCAGCCAGAGACCCGGATGGGTCACGGCGTAGACGAGGTTGTAGAATCCCATGCCGATGTTGGTGAAGAACCAGACAAGTGCGTCGCCCATGTCGCCCCCGGTATGCGCGAAAGGGGCCGCGCGCGTGGGACGCGCGCGGCCGGAGTTTCAGACTGTCCGGTCTTACATCGAGGCCAGGACGCGGTTGCGCTGGCGCGAGTAGGCGCTGTCGGACACGTCCAGCCAGCCCGAGGAGGACCGCAGGGAGGCCTGGGCGCTGTCGTGGATCTTCTTGAACAGATCGTCCGAGGTGTAGCCGTTCAGCAGCTCGATCGAGGCGGCGCCGAAGGCGTCCCAGACATCTTCCGAGAACTCGCGCACCTGGGTGCCGCCCGAGGTCAGACGCTCCAGCGCCGGGCCGTTGTTGAAGATGAACTGGGCGTAGTTGGCCTGGTGCGCGTCGGCGCAGGCCATCTCGACGATCTTCTGCTGCGAGGCGGTGAGGCTGTTGAAGACCTCGAGGTTCATGCCGACCGACAGGGCCGCGCCGGGCTCGTGGAAGCCGGCGGGGTAGTAGTAGTCGCAGACTTCCTGCAGGCCCAGCTTCTCGTCCGACCAGGGGCCGATCCACTCGGTCGCGTCCAGCGCGCCGGTCGACAGGGCCTGGTAGATCTCGCCACCGGGAAGCACCTGCACCGAGGCGCCGAGCTTGGAGAGGGCTTCGCCGCCGAGGCCGGGCATGCGGAACTTCAGGCCGTTGAAATCGTCGGCCGAGGTCACCTCGTTGCGGAACCAGCCGCCGCCCTGGGCGCCGGTCTGGCCGGCGATGAAGGCGCGCACGCCGAAGACGTCGCCCAGCTCGTGATGCAGGGCCATGCCGTCGCCGCCGTAGTACCAGGTCATGATCTCGGGGGCGGTCATGCCGAAGGGCACGGCGGTGAAGTAGGCCCAGGCCGGGTGCTGGCCGACCCAGTAGTAGTCGGCGCCGTGGTACATGTCGGCCTGGCCGGACACGACGGCGTCGAAGGATTCAAGGGCGCCCACCAGTTCGCCCGCGGCGCGGGGCTCGACGGTGATCTGGCCGTCGGTGGCGGCGGTGATGTTGTTGGCGACACGCTCGACCGAGTCCCAGACACCGGCCAGGCCGCGCGGCCAGGTGGTGACCATGGTCAGGGTGCGGTTGCCCTGGGCATAGGCCGGGGCGGCCAGGGTGCTGGCGGCAGCGGCGCCGGCTGCGCCCACTGTCGAAGCGCGCAGGAATGAACGACGATCCATTGTTATCCTCCCATAAGGTGTTCTTTGCGCCGGACTCCCTCCCGGCGCGGATCGGTTGAGTGGCGGCACATTACTGTGAACGACCGTTCAGATAAAATACCCATTGCTACGGAGTTGGTAAGAATATTGCGCCGAAAAAGGGGCCGATCGCCCGCGGATGCAGCAATCGGGAAGGGATGACGCAGGGGCCCCGGCGACCACCGCGAATCGGTCGCCCGAACGATTCGGCCTCGGGCCGACTCACCCCCTTCCGTCCTCTGCCGAAGCCTGCTTTCCTGCGCTCATGGCGGACCATGACACCGACGGCGGCCCCGGCCTGCGCCTGAACTACGGGCAGAAGATCGCGCTTCTGGCCGGGCTGCCGCTGATCCTGTCCGCCGCCGCCATCGCCGTGCTCGTCGCCGGCCAGTCCCGCCAGATGGCCGAGCGCGAGATCCGCGCGCTCGAGACCCGGCTGATCGAGGCCAAGAAGGAGGAGCTGCGCAACTACGTCACCCAGGCCCGTAACGGCTTCTTCTTCCTCTACGCCCCCGCGGACGTGGACGACGAGGCGGCGAAAACCCAGGTTCTCCAGATCCTTGCCGCCATGACCTACGGGGACGAGGGGTTCTTCTTCGTCTACGACTACGACGGCACCAACCTCGTCTCGCCCCGGCAGACGGACCTCATCAACCGCAACTGGTGGGACCTGCAGGACAGCGAGGGGACCTACGTCGTGCGGGAGTTCATCGAGGCCGCGCGGTCGGGCAGTTTCTACGTCGAACACCTCTGGCCCAAACCCACCACCGGCGAGGAGGCGCGGATGATCTCCTACGTCGTCTCCTTCCCCACCTGGCGCTGGGCGATGGGCACCGGCGTCTTCATCGACGACATCGTGGCGGGGGTCGAGGCCAGCCGCGCCGAGGTGCAGGCCCGCGTCCAGCGCACCTTCCTCTACATCGGCGCGATCACCCTCGCCGCCCTGCTGCTCGTCTTCGTCTCGGGCCTCGCGCTGAACCTGCGCGAACGGCGGCTGGCGGATACCAAGCTGAAGGCCCTGACCCAGCGGATCATCGACACGCAGGAGGAGGAACGCGGCAGGGTCGCCCGCGAACTGCATGATTCCATTTCACAAATCCTCGTCTCGGTCCGCTACGCGCTCGAACTCGCCCGCCGCCGCCTCGCCAAGGGGGATGCCCGCACCAGCGAGAGCCTCGACAAGGGGATCGACACCCTCGGCGGCGCTATCCAGGAGGTGCGGCGCATCTCCCGCGACCTGCGGCCCGGCGTGCTCGACGACCTCGGCCTCGGCCCGGCCCTGCAATCGCTGACCGACGACTTCCAGACCCGCACGGGCATCGAGACCGAGTTCGAGACCGTCGTCTTCCGCAACCGGCTCGACCGCGAGGCGCGGATCGCGCTCTACCGCGTGGCGCAGGAGGCGCTGACAAACATCGAGCGGCACGCGGGGGCGACCCGCGTCACCATGTCGATCCGCGGCCACCGCACCGGCGCGCTGCTGCGGGTCACCGACAACGGCAAGGGCCTGCCCCAGCGCCGGTCCCACTCCGGCCCCGGCGGGCTCGGCCTGCGGAACATGACCGAGCGGATGGAGCAGCTGGGCGGCTCGCTCCGCCTGCTGTCGACCAGCACCGGCCTGACCGTGGAGGCCCAGGTGCCCCTCACTCACATCTTGCCCCCCGAACGCGGATCGACGAAGGAAAGTGCATGACAGAGCGAACGAGAGTCCTGATCGTGGACGACCACCCGATGGTCGCGGAAGGGATCGAGGCGATTCTCGAGAGCTACGACGACATCGCCGTCGTCGGCGTCCTCGGCACCGGGCAGGAGGCGGTGGACCGCTTCGAGGCGATGGACCCCGATGTCATCCTTCTCGACCTCAACATGCCCGGTCTCGGCGGGCTCTCCGCCACCGAGCTGATGCTGGAGCGCCGGCCCGAGACGCGCATCCTGATCCTGTCGATGCACGACCGGCCGGAATACATATCGACCGGGCTCAGCCACGGGGCAAAGGGCTATATTCTCAAGGACGTGCCCACGGACGAGATCAAGACCGCGATCGACGCGGTCATGGCGGGCGAGCAGTACCTCTGCACCGGCGCCGAGGGCCGTCTCAAGCCGCGCATCGCCGACGGGCGCGAGCCGCTCACCACCCGCGAACAGACGATCCTGCTGCAACTGGCGCAGGGCAAGTCGAACAAGGAAGTGGCGCTGGCGCTCGACATCTCGGTCCGCACGGTCGAGACGCACCGCAAGAACATCCGCCGCAAGCTCGGCATTTCCTCCACCGCCGGGCTGACCCGCTACGCGATGGAGCACGGGGTGTTGCAGGGCACGGGGGTGTAGGGTGCTGCACGGGCGCGCCGCCGCCGGCGTCCCCGCCGGTCTGGTCGTCCTCGCCTGAGCCGCACCGGCAGGCCCCGGCCGGAGCCGGGGCCGAAGCCCGGATCAGAGGATGAAGTCGTCCTCGTCCAGGTCGGCGCTGTCGACATCCTCCAGCCGGATGACGGTGTCGCCCGCGGTGATCACCGCCGTGCTGTCGTCCTGGCTGAGGAAGATGTCGTCGTACGTCAGGCCGCCCTGGATCAGCAGCTTGTCGGCGCCCTTGGTGAAGTCGGTCACCGTGTTGGTGCCGGCCCCTTCGATGAAGCCGAAGATGTCGTCGCCGTCGTCGCCGGTCAGCTGGTCGTCGCCCTGGTCGCCCCAGAGCTGGTCGTCGCCCTTGCCGCCGGACATCACGTCGTCGTCCACGCCTCCGTAGAGCACGTCGTTGCCCTCGTCGCCGTAGATCGTGTCGTCGTCGTCGGCGCCGTAGACGGTGTCGTTGCCCCAGCCGCCGTAGATCACGTCCTTGCCGTTGTTCGTCTGCAGGTCGCCCTCGTCGTCGGGGACGTTCAGCTCGTCCGGCAGGTCCGGCGGCAGGCCGCCATAGACGATGTCATTGCCCATGCCGGCGCGGACCACATCGTTGCCCTCGCCCGCGATGACGACGTCATCGCCGTCGCCGGCGTTGATGAAGTCGTCGTCGAAGCCGGCGTCGATGCTGTCGTCCCCGGTGCCGCCGTAGATCTTGTCGGCGTCGTCGCCGGTCAGGATCGTGTCGTTCCCGTCGCCGCCCTGGACGACATCGCGGTCGTCGCCGGGGAAGGGATCGGCGGGGAAGAGACCGGCATAGGCCGCATCGGGCGCACCCGAGATGCCGAAGACGGGCGCGATGTTGCCCGAGGTGTCGATATGGTCGTGGCCGTCGCCGCCGTAGACCTTGTCGCTGCCGTCGCCGCCCATGATGCTGTCGTTGCCCGTGCCGCCGACGATCTTGTCGTTGCCGGCCCCGCCCGAGATCTGGTCGTTGCCCGACCCGCCGTACATCGCGTCGTTCCCGTCCTGGCCGAACATGGAATCGGCATCCGCGCCGCCGCTCAGCCGGTCGTTGCCGGTCCCCCCGATCAGAACGTCCTTGCCCCGGCCGCCGAACAGCACGTCGTTGCCGCTGTCGCCACGCAAGAGGTCGTTCTGCCCGCCGCCGTAGAGGTAGTCGTTGCCCTTGTTGCCGCGGATGATGTCCGATCCGGCCCCGCCGTAGAGCGTGTCGCCCTGGTCGCCGCCGCGCAGCTCGTCCTCGCCCTTGTAGCCGTAGATCGTGTCGACGTTCTTGTCGCCGAGAAGGAAATCGCCGCTCATCCCGCCGTTGATGAAGTCGTGGCCCTGGCCGCCGTTGATCACGTCCTGGCCGGTGTAGCCGGTGATCACGTCGTCGCCCTTGTTGCCGACGATGCTGTCGACCCCGGTATTGCCCTTGATGACGTCCCCGCCGGCGCCGCCCGCGATGGAATCGTCGCCCGAGCCGCCGACCAGCAAATCGTGGCCGCCGCGCCCGCCGATCGTGTCGTCGCCGTCGTAGCCGTAGATCGTGTCCTTCTGGCGGGTGCCGAGAAGCGTCTCGTCCGCAGCCGCGGCGGTTGCCGCAGCAGCCGCGGCCGTCTCTCCCCGTTCGGAGAGAGTGGTATCAATGGTCATGTGTCAGCCCCCCAGGCCTCCTGTCAAATACGCGCGGAAGGCTCCCCAACCGACCCTCTCACCGTCAAGACTGTGGCGCAAATCTGGCAGGCCGTCCAAGAGTATCTTGGCGATTTCCTCAGGCGGCGCGAACGTTTCGCCGCGATCCGTCGTACTGTCCCGGCCCGCGAAACAACGTTCAACCAAAGCGTGAAACCGGCCCCGCACCTGCGGTCCGGTCGCAGCGACACATGGACATGCACCCGCTCTCCGACCGGGCCCCGTCGCTCCGCTTACCGCAGGTTCCGAAACAAAGTTGCGCGAGGCTTCGCCCAAACGACACTTTCTCCAGAAGCCCGGTTGACGCCCTGCGACTCCCGCGCCATAACCCCCGCACCTTTCGGAGGACCCCGGACATGACCGGCCTTGTCGTACTTGTAGGAAAATGGCGCATGGGCCGGTAACGGTACTCCATAACAGGACCCCATGCGCCCTCGGACCTCCCGGGGGCTTTTTTATGCGCGCGGCCCGAATGACCGGACGCGCGGTGTCAGAAACGGAGAGAGCGATGACACGTCAGATGACCGGAGCGAAAATGGTGGTTCAGGCCCTGAAGGATCAGGGTGTGGACGTCGTGTTCGGATACCCCGGCGGCGCCGTGCTTCCGATCTACGACGAGATATTCCTCCAGAACGACATCCGCCACATCCTCGTGAGGCACGAACAGGGCGCGATCCACGCGGCCGAAGGCTATGCACGCTCGACCGGCAAGCCCGGCGTCGCCCTCGTCACCTCGGGCCCCGGCGCGACCAACGCGGTGACCGGCCTGACCGACGCGCTGATGGATTCGATCCCGCTCGTCGTCCTCACCGGCCAGGTCCCGACCTTCATGATCGGCTCGGACGCCTTCCAGGAGGCGGACACCGTCGGCATCACCCGCCCCTGCACCAAGCACAACTGGCTGGTGAAGGACCCCGCACGGCTGTCTTCGACCCTGCACGAGGCCTTCCACGTCGCCACCTCGGGCCGCCCCGGCCCGGTGCTGGTCGACATCCCCAAGGACGTGCAGTTCGCCGAGGCCGACTACGTCGAGCCCCGCTCCGTCACCAGCCACTACGCGCCGCAGGTCAAGGGCTCCATCGAGTCGATCACCGACCTCGTCGCGGCGATGGAAAAGGCGAAACGGCCCGTCTTCTACACCGGCGGCGGCGTGATCAACTCCGGCCCCGCCGCCTCGCAGCTCCTGCGCGAGCTGGTCGAGGCCACGGGCTTTCCCATCACCTCCACCCTGTTGGGCCTCGGCGCCTATCCCGCCTCGGGCGACAAGTGGCTGGGGATGCTGGGGATGCACGGCCTCTACGAGGCGAACATGGCGATGCACGGGTGCGACCTGATGATCAACATCGGCGCCCGCTTCGACGACCGGATCACGGGCCGCATCGACGCCTTCTCGCCCGACTCGAAGAAGGCCCACATCGACATCGACCCCTCCTCGATCAACAAGGTGATCCAGACCGACATCCCGATCGTCGGCGACATCGCCCACGTGCTCGAGGACATCCTCAAGGTCTGGAAGGCCCGCGGCCGCAAGACCGACAAGGAGGGTCTCGACAAATGGTGGGCACAGATCGCCGACTGGAAGAGCACGAACTGCCTCGCCTACACGCAGGCCAAGGGATCGAAGGTCATCAAGCCGCAATACGCGCTGGAGCGTCTGGAGGCCCTGACCAAGGACCGCGGCGACCGCTTCATCTGCACCGAGGTCGGCCAGCACCAGATGTGGGCGGCGCAGTACATGGGCTTCGAGGAGCCGAACCACTGGATGACCTCCGGCGGCCTCGGCACCATGGGCTACGGCTTTCCCGCCTCCATCGGCGTGCAGATCGCCCACCCCGACGCGCTGGTCATCAACGTGGCGGGCGAGGCAAGCTGGCTGATGAACATGCAGGAGATGGGCACCGCCGCCCAGTACCGCCTGCCGGTCAAGCAGTTCATCCTGAACAACGAACGCCTCGGCATGGTCCGCCAGTGGCAGGAGCTGCTGC
>JAMWZF010000081.1:6330-10793 GCA_024304875.1 Paracoccaceae bacterium | reverse complement strand
ACCAATTGATTAACAGTCAACTGCTCTACCGCTGAGCTACGCCGGAACACCGGGCGCCCTATAACAACCCCGATTCCGGGCGTCCAGAGGGTTTTCGTGCCTCAGGTCCTACTCGTGGCCCGGAATCGTGCGTCAAGGCCGAGTCTGGGCCGGGCGTGGGCGAGTTGTCGTTGGCACAGGTCGATCAGATGGGCGAAGACGTTTCGTTCGGCAGCGGGCCAGAGGTGGGGGGCCACGTCGGTGTAGATCTCGCGGGTCATCTCGGCCACCGTGCCGCCCCCGGCCCGCAGGGCCGCGCGAATCTGGGTCTCGCGCTCCCGCCGGTGGGCGACGATCCAGTCGATCCGGCCGGCCGGGTCGAGGACCGGCTCCCCGTGGCCCGGGTAGAAGACCCGGGCGGGACGGGTCCGCAGCCCGGCGCAGGAGGCCATGAAGTCGGTCAGGTCGCCCTCGGGGGGCGAGACGAGGGTGGTCGCCCAGTCCATGACGTGGTCGCCGGTGAAGATCACCTCGCCGAGAGCCAGGCAGATGTGCCCACCCATGTGGCCGGGGGTATGGATGACCTCGAAGGGGCCGGCCCTGTCGCCGTCGTTCAGCGCCCGGTCGGGGCGGAAGTCGCTGTCCACGCCCTCGCCGCCCCCGGTCAGCCCGGACCGGGCCAGCTCTTGCATGACCGCACTGCGCCCGGCGGTGGCAGGCCCGAAGGCGAGCACCGGCGCCCCCGTCGCCTCGGCCAGCGGCCGCGCGAGGGGGGAATGGTCGCGGTGGGCGTGGGTGACAAGGATGCGGGCGAGGGGCCGACCGCCGATCGCGGCGATGAGTGCGGCAAGATGCGCCGGGTCTTCCGGTCCGGGGTCGATCACGCTCAAGGCGCCGCCGGCCTCGATCAGGTAGCTGTTCGTGCCCGTCCCGGTCAGCGGCCCGGCGTTGCCGGCGCGGATCCGCCGGATGCCGCTCTCGATCTCCTCCATCGCCGCTTTCCCTTGCCCTGGCCCTTCGCTAGCGTCGCCTTCATGGCATTCCAATGGCTCAAACGCTACATGCCCCGCGGCATCTACGGGCGGGCCGCGCTGATCCTGGTCCTGCCTGCGGCGGTGCTGCAGCTTGTGGTCTCGATCTCGTTCATCCAGCGGCACTACGAGGGCGTCACCCGGCAGATGTCGCGGTCGCTGTCCTACGAGCTGGACTACCTGTCCGACCGCGTGGCGGCGGCGCCGGACCTCGAGGCGGCGGTGCAGGTGGCCGGGCAGATCGCCGGCCCGCTCCAGCTGGTCGTGCGGCTGCCCGCGCCGGACATGCCGGAGCGGAATCTGCGCGCCTTCTACGACCTGTCGGGCCGGGCGATGATAGACACCCTCGATGGTTTCGTGACCAACCTCGGTCCGGTGGACCTCACCCAGGGCCGCCGGATCACCGTCTGGCTCGACACTCCGCACGGGCCGATGTCCGTCACCTTCAACCGCGGCCGGGTCAGTGCGTCAAACCCGCACCAGCTGATCGTTCTCATGGTCTTCCTCGGCGCCCTGATGACCGGCGTCGCCTATATCTACCTGCGCAACCAGCTGCGGCCGATAACCCGGCTCGCCCATGCCGCCGAAGAGTTCGGAAAGGGCCGCACGGTGCCCTATTCTCCGGGCGGGGCGACCCAGGTCCGCTCGGCCGGGCGCGCGTTTCTCGAAATGCGCGGCCGGATCGAGCGGCAGGTGGCGGCCCGCCAGATGATGCTGTCCGGGGTATCCCACGACCTGCGCACGCCGCTGACCCGCCTGCGGCTCGGCCTCGGCCTGCTGGACGATCCCGAGGCCGAGGCGATGAAGCGCGACGTGGACGACATGGGGCACCTCCTCGATGCCTTTCTCGACTATGCCCGCGGTGACGCCCTGGACGAGGCCGCCCCGACCGACCTTGGCGCGCTGCTGACGCGGGTGGTCGAGGACGCCGGCCGCGGCGGACAGGTGGTGACCCTGCAGCCCTTGCCGGACGGCGCGGACAGGCCGATGTCCCTGCGGCCGATGGCAATCCGACGGGCCGTCGAAAACCTTCTGTCCAACGCCCTGCGTTACGGCAGCCGCGCCGAAGTGACGCTGACATTCGGCGAACGGACCCTGCGGATCGCCGTCGCCGACGACGGCCCCGGCATCGCGCCGGAGCAGCGCGACGACGCACTGCGGCCCTTCGTGCGGCTCGACCCCGCCCGCAACCAGGATCGGGGCAGCGGCGTGGGCCTGGGGCTGGCGATCGTCTCGGACATCGCGCGCGCCCACGGAGGGCAGCTCAAGCTGCGCGAGAGCACCGACCTCGGCGGGCTGCTGGCGGAGCTGGTGCTGCCGCGGTGAGACGGGGCCGGGCCGCGCGATGAGGTGCCCGCCTGCGCCCGGGCGTGCCACCGGGTGCCGCTGTCACTTCGCGCGGCGAAGTCACCTCGCGCAGGCGGACAGATCACCTTCGCGATGTGTCCGTGGTAGGCCCGGCAGGACTTGAACCCGCAACCAAAGCGTTATGAGCGCTCTGCTCTAACCAATTGAGCTACAGGCCCCCGCCTTCCTCCTAGCAGCGTGGCCGGGCGGGTCAAGCGCGGGGCAATTGCATCGGGCTTGCGGTTGCCGTATCGCGGCGCTGGCAGCCACGCGGGGACCCCTCATGACCGACAAGAACGGCCTGACCTACGCCGACGCGGGCGTCGACATCGACGCCGGCAACGACCTTGTCCGCCGGATCGGCCCCGCCGCGAAGGCGACGGACCGTCCCGGCGTGATGTCGGGGCTCGGAGGCTTCGGGGGTCTCTTCGATCTGAAGGCCGCGGGCTACGACGACCCGGTGCTGGTGGCCGCCACCGACGGCGTGGGCACCAAGCTGCGCATCGCCATCGATACCGGCCACATGGGGGGCATCGGCATCGACCTTGTCGCCATGTGCGTCAACGACCTTGTCTGCCAGGGCGCCGAGCCGCTGTTCTTCCTCGACTATTTCGCGACCGGAAAGCTCGACACCGACACCGCCTCGACCGTCATCGAAGGCATCGCGCGGGCCTGCAAGCTGTCCAACTGCGCCCTGATCGGGGGCGAGACGGCCGAGATGCCGGGAATGTACCACGCCGGGGACTTCGATCTCGCCGGCTTTGCCGTCGGCGCGATGGAGCGGGGCGGGGCGCTGCCGCGGGACGTGGCAGAGGGCGATATCCTGGTCGGCCTCGCCTCCGACGGCGTCCATTCCAACGGCTACTCGCTGGTGCGCCGGGTGGTGGACCATGCGGGCATGAGCTGGGGCGAGCCGTCGCCCTTCGGCGCCGGCGACCTCGGGCAGGTGCTGCTGACGCCGACCCGGCTCTATGTCGTGCCGGTCCTCGCCGCGATCGCGATGGGCGGCGTGCATGGACTGGCCCATATCACCGGTGGCGGGCTGACCGAGAACGTCCCCCGGATGCTGCCCGACGGGCTGGGGGCCGAGATCGACCTCGGTGCCTGGGCCCTGCCGGGTGTCTTCGGCTGGCTGATGCGCACGGGCGGCATCGCCGAGGCCGAGATGCTCAAGACCTTCAACTGCGGCATCGGCATGGTTCTGGCCGTCGCGCCGGAGGCCCTGGCGGATGTCGAGGAGGTGCTGAAGGACCGGGGCGAGACCGTGGTCCGTCTCGGCCGCGTGGCCAGGGGCGAGGGCGTGACCTACACCGGCACGCTGGCGTGAAGCGGGTCGCCATCCTGATCTCGGGGGGCGGCTCCAACATGGTCGCGCTGGCGCGGTCGATGACGGGCGATCACCCGGCGCGGCCGGTCCTGGTGCTGTCCAACGTGCCCGGGGCAGGGGGGCTGGCCCGCGCCACCGAAATGGGCATCGCCACCGCCGTGGTGGACCATCGGCCCTTCGGCAGGGACCGCGCCGCCTTCGAGGCCGAGGTTCGGACGGCGCTGAGGGCGGCAGAGCCAGACATCATCTGTCTTGCCGGGTTCATGCGGGTTCTGACATCGGATTTCGTAAAGGACTGGCAGGGCCGGATGCTGAATATCCACCCCTCGTTGTTGCCGAAGTACAAGGGCCTGCACACCCATGCCCGGGCGCTCGAGGCGGGGGACGGAGAGCATGGCTGCACTGTCCACGAGGTGACGGCCGATCTCGACGATGGCCCGATCCTCGGGCAGGCCCGCCTCGCAGTCCGGCCGGGCGACACGCCCGACCGCCTCGCGTCGCGCGTCCTGCCGCTGGAACATGAGCTCTATCCGGCGGTCCTGCGCCGGTTCGCGGGCGGGGACCGGACGCCGATCTTCCTCGATCAGGCGACAAGCGCCAGCAGCGAGCCTTCGTAACCCGACAGGCAGCGACGGGCGGTCGGGGGCGGCCCGGCGACAAGGTCCGGAAACAGGGTCGCGATCTCGGCCATGGCCGCGTCGCCCAGCGCCTTCTGCCCTTCGCTGCCGAGGAACAGGCTCTCGCTCGGGATGCCTTCGGCCAGAACGACCTCGTGCCGG
>JAMWZF010000081.1:0-6320 GCA_024304875.1 Paracoccaceae bacterium | reverse complement strand
ACAGGATATGCAGGTAGGTCACCGAACCATCCGGCACGCGGCGGATCGTCGTGTCGTTGACCAGGTGACGGGCGGCGACCAGCACCTCGGGTTCTCCGAACAGCATCTCGGCCTGCCAGCCCCGCAGCAGCATCCGGTGCTGCGGCGACACCACCAGCGCCCTGTGGTTTCCCAGCGCACCCGCAGCGATCTCGATGGGCGCCAGCGGCCCGCGGGCCGTGATGCTGCGCCGTCCCACCCAGGCCAGGGGGCGCGGTCCGTTGTCCAGCGTCTGCACCAGGTCGCCGGCGCGCAGGGTTTCGATCGGGCGGGGGCCGCCGGGGCAGTCGATGAGCGTGCCGAGGGCAAAGCAGGGGAAGGTCGGCGGGTCCGAGGCGAAGCTCTCGAACTTCAGCTGTTCGCTGCGCAGCGGATGCAGGCCCGGCCCGTACCTCACATCTCCCGAAGGCGGGATGCCGTTGAGATCGAAGAATATCTTCTGGCTGGTGAAGACCTGGTGATCGCCCGAGGAGGCGCGGCCCTGGAACTGGTCGTGCTGGGGGTTGAGGTTCGACACCACGAGGGCGCCGTCGGGATAGCTGTAGATCGAGACCCACTGGCCGTTGGTCAGGGCGTCCTGTCCGTCGTTGACCTGGGTCACGACGATGCGGAAGACGTCGTTCATGGTGCCAAGCGGCTCCACGTCGTGAAGGGTCAGCTTCACGCCGTTGGAGTTGCCCGATGACGACAGGCTCCCGTAGGTGCCGATCTCGTCGCCGGTCGCGAAGAATTCCAGGGTCGCCACCGCCCGATGTCCCGTCACCCCCCAGGTGGCTGAGCTCGAACTGTCTGGATCGGATGGTAAACCGATGCCCGGGGCCGGAACAGGGCGACGTGCACCGCGGGGCGCCTTGAGGCCAAACCGAGGCGGAAATGTGTCACGCCGGCCACTGCCACCGGCCCTTTCCAAGGCAGACGGATTGGCCTATCACGGGCCGAACTCGCCGGGTCCGGGGCCCGCAAGGGCAGGGCCATTCAGCAGACAAAGGGCGCCATGCGGACGATCACAACGACCGACGACCTCGCCGCATTCTGTGCCGCCGCCGCGTCCCACCCTTACGTCACCGTCGACACGGAATTCCTGCGCGAACGGACCTATTACTCCAAGCTTTGCCTGATCCAGCTGGCCTATCCGGGGGATGGCACGGACGATGCCGTCCTGGTCGATCCCTTGTCGGAGGGCCTGTCGCTGGAGCCGCTCTACGACCTCTTCCGCGACCACGGGGTGGTCAAGGTCTTCCATGCCGCGCGCCAGGACCTCGAGATCTTCTACGTCGACGCCGGGCTGATCCCCGAGCCGCTGTTCGACACCCAGGTCGCCGCGATGGTCTGCGGGTTCGGAGAGCAAGCGGGCTACGAGACGCTGGTGCGCAAGATCGAGAACGCCAGCCTCGACAAGTCCTCGCGCTTCACCGACTGGTCGCGCCGGCCGCTTTCGGACGCGCAGAAGACCTACGCCCTGGCGGACGTGACCCACCTGCGCGGCATCTACGAGCACCTCAAGGCCGAGCTCGAGGCCTCGGGTCGGGCCAAGTGGGTCGCCGAGGAGATGGCGGTCCTCGAGGACCCGGCCACCTACAGGATCGACCCCGAGGACGCCTGGCAGCGGGTCAAGACACGGACCAATTCGGCCCGCTTCCTCGGCATCGTGCGCGAACTGGCGAAGTTCCGCGAGGCCTATGCCCAGTCCCGCGACGTGCCGCGCAGCCGGGTGTTCAAGGACGACGCGCTGGTCGAGCTGGCCTCGACCAAGCCGCAGAACCACCAGGATCTCGGCCGGTCGCGCTTGCTGCTGCGCGAGGCCCGCAAGGGCGAGATCGCCGACGGCATTCTCGCCGCCATCAAGGCCGGGGTCGAGGCGGATCCGGGCAGCCTGCCGCGCCCGGACAAGTCCCGCGACCGGCTGCAGGTGAACCCGGCACTGGCCGACATGTTGCGCGTCCTGCTGAAGGCCAAGGCCGAGGGCGAGGGCGTGGCGCAGAAGCTGATCGCCACCTCCGCCGACCTTGACGCCATTGCGGGCGGAGAGCGCGACCTGCCGGCGCTCAAGGGCTGGCGCAAGGAAGTCTTCGGCTCGGACGCGCTGGCGCTCTGCAATGGCGAGGTCGGGCTGGCGGTCCGCGGCGAAAAGGTCGAGACGGTCGCGCTCTAGGCGCCGCCCCCTCTCTTTCTCTGGATCGACGACATCTCCGCCGGAGTCACCTGGATTTTCGCAGAAAATGCGGCGCGTCCGTCAGTCCTTGAATGACCGCGACGCCTTGATCTGGTCCCAGGCCCAGACGACCTCGGTCAGCTGCTCCTCGTGGGAGCGGTCGCCGCCGTTCATGTCCGGGTGCAGCACCTTGATCAGCGACTTGTAGACCTTGCGGATCTCGGCCTTGGTCATGGTGTCCTTGGCGTCGAGGATCTCGATCGCCTTGCGCTCGGTCGGGGGCAGACGGCGGCCGGCGCCGGCGCGCTTGCCGGGGTTGCGGGTGGCGTTCTCGCCCAGCACCTGATGCGGGTCCTCGATCCCGAGGCGCGCCCAGGCGCGTTCCTCGGCCGAGCGTTTGAAGGGTTTCGTCTCGCGCTGCCACACCCGGTCGCTGGCGGCCTGCGCTTCCATCTCGGCCTCGGTCGCGGTCTCGAAGAAGTTCCACTTCAGATTGTACTCGCGGACGTGCTCCTTGCAGAACCAGTAGTAGTCGTCGACGGCGTCGGGGGATTTCGGGGCGCGGTACTTGCCTGCGTCCTGGCATCCTTCGTGGTCGCAGACGCGCTGAGAGGTCTCGACGGCTCCGGACATGCCCCGGCGGCCCCGCGGGTTCTTTTTCTTTGAGGCCGACACCGACATGTCGAAACCGAAGGGGTCTTCTTTGCGCATGGGCTCACCTTTCCGACTCGGACGAGGGAGTTTAAACCCCGGGCCACGAGAAGGAAGTGGCGAGGGGCAAAATAATGGGACTTGAACAGCAGATTCGGGGTGCGCTTTCGGGCGCCTTTTCGCCGACCGAACTGGACGTGCGCAACGACAGCGCCCGGCACGCGGGCCATTCTGGCGACGACGGCAGCGGCGAGAGTCACTGGCATGTCACCATCGCCGCGCCCGAATTCAAGGGCATGTCCCGGATCGCCCGGCACCGCGCCGTGCACGAGGCTCTGGGCCCGGACATCATGGGCCGGATCCACGCCCTTGGGCTGACGATCCGCTAGGGCCTCACAGCCCCAGCTTGGCGCTCACCAGGTCGTTCACCGCCTTTGGGTTGGCCTTGCCGCCGGTGGCCTTCATCACCTGTCCGACGAACCAGCCCGCCAGCTTGGGGTTCTGCTTGGCCTTCTCGACCTGGTCCGGGTTGGCGGCGATGATCTCGTCCACCGCGGCCTCGATGGCGCCGGTGTCGGTGACCTGCTTCATGCCGCGCTCCTCGACGATCACCTCGGGGTCGCCGCCTTCGGTGTAGACGATCTCGAAGAGGTCCTTGGCGATCTTGCCGGAGATGGCGTCCGACTTGATGAGCTTGATGATCCCGCCCAGCTGGGCTGGCGAGACGGGGCTCTCGGTGATCTCCGTGTCGTCCTTCTTCAGCCGGCCGAACAGCTCGTTGATGACCCAGTTCGCCGCCAGCTTGCCGTCGCCGGCGACGCCCACCACCTCCTCGAAGTAGGCCGCGTTCTCCGCCTCGGCGGTCAGCACGTCGGCGTCGTATTCCGTCAGGCCGAAGTCCTTCACGAAGCGCGCCTTCTTGGCGTCCGGCAGTTCGGGCAGGGAGGCGGCGATGTCGTCGACCCAGGCCTGCTCGATCTCGAGCGGCAGGAGGTCGGGGCAGGGGAAGTAGCGGTAGTCGTGCGCCTCTTCCTTGCTCCGCATCGACCGGGTCTCGTTCTTCTCGGCGTCGTAGAGGCGGGTCTCCTGCACGATCTCGCCGCCGTCCTCGAGGATGGCGATCTGGCGGCGCGCCTCGTGGTCGATGGCGGCCTGGATGAAGCGCATGGAGTTCATGTTCTTGATCTCGCAGCGCGTGCCGAGGTGCGAGAAGTCCTGCGTTTCCTGGTACTTCTCGTACTGCCCCGGCCGGCAGACGCTGACGTTCACGTCCGCCCTCAGGTTGCCGTTCTGCATGTTGCCGTCGCAGGTGCCGAGGTAGCGCAGGATCTGGCGCAGCTTCACGACATAGGCTGCCGCCTCTTCGGGTCCGCGGATGTCGGGGCGGCTCACGATCTCCATAAGCGCGACGCCCGTCCGGTTGAGGTCCACGAAGGACATGTGCGGGTCCATGTCGTGGATCGACTTGCCGGCGTCCTGCTCGAGGTGGATGCGCTCGATCCGGACCCGGCGGGCGACGCCGGGGGCCATGTCGACGATGACTTCGCCCTCGCCCACGATGGGGTGGTAGAGCTGGGAGATCTGGTAGCCCTGCGGCAGGTCGGGGTAGAAGTAGTTCTTGCGGTCGAAGGCGCTCTTGAGGTGGATCTCGGCCTTCAGGCCTAGTCCGGTCTTGACCGCCAGCGCCACGCAGCCCTCGTTGATGACCGGCAGCATGCCCGGCATGCCGGCGTCCACGAAGGCGACATTGGAATTGGGCTCGGCCCCGAAGAGGGTGGAGGCGCCGGAAAACAGCTTGGCCTTCGACGCCACCTGGGCGTGAACTTCCATCCCGATCACAAGTTCCCAGTCGCCGGTCGCGCCGGAGATCACCTTGGGTTTCGGGGCCTCGAAGGCCAGATGGTCGAGCATGGGGGCACTCCTGGCGATTGTCTGGAAGAGACGTCGTCGGCGGGAATAGGCGCAACATTGCCGTACCGCAAGGGCGGGGGGTTTCCGCAAGCGTCAATCGCCGCTAATCCGTCTGCCGTTCGGGCCTGACCCCGATCGCTGCCGATGAGATTGACCCCATGATCCGTTCCGTCCTGACGGCCCTTGCCGCCTGTGCCGCCCTGTCGGGCTGTGTCACCCCCGCGACCGAGACCGCGCCAGAGGTGACCTACTCCACGATGCGCTGGGATCACCGGACCGAGGCAGACCGCTGGACGGAAGCGACTCAGGAGGCTCTACTCACCCACGGCGCACCGCTCCTGTCCGTGGTGCCCGGCGATATCGACACCTGGTGCCCCGGCTACCTCGACCACGGGGTCGAGGGTCGCGTCGCCTTCTGGTCGGCCATGTTCTCGGCCCTGGCCAAGCATGAAAGCACCTGGAACCCCAATGCCGTCGGCGGTGGCGGGCGCTGGTTCGGCCTGGTGCAGATCGCCCCGGCGACCGCGCGCGGCTACGGCTGCGAGGCGCGCTCGGGCTCGGCGCTGCAGGATGGTGAGCTCAATCTCTCCTGCGCCGTGCGGATCGCCGCCGTCACCGTACCCCGTGACGGCGTGGTCAGCGCCGGGATGCGTGGTCTTGCCGCCGACTGGGGGCCGTTCCATTCCTCGGCCAAGCGGGCCGACATGATCGAGTGGGTCCGATCGCAGCCCTATTGCGCCCCCGCGCCCGAGCAGCCCGAAGGGCCCTTCGCCGGATTGTTGAACAACTGATCGGATTGCGGTTAGCTTGCGGCGATGTCTGCCAGCTTCCGCCTCCTTGCCCGGGTCGGCGCACTGATTCTCTCGGCTACCGCTGCCCTTGCCGAACCTGCACTGATCCGCGGCCCCGATCTGCCCGTCGTCTCGCCGGTTTCTCGCGTCGATGCGCTGAACGCGCGACTGGCGGGTCATCGGCCCGAGGCGCGGCCGGTCTGGATGGTCCGCTATCCCGTGACCGTCGAGACACGCGCGCCCGAGGTACGGCCCATCGCCCGCCCCGCCTACCTGCTGCCTGACGCCCGCTGGGACTTCCGCGCCGATGGCGAGACATGGACCCGCGCGGCGATGTCGGCCCTGGCGACCCACGGCCGGGATCTGGAGCGGACGGTGCCCGCCGACATCGACGCCTGGTGCCCCGGCTACCGGCGGGCGGACCCGGTGCAGCGGCGCGCGTTCTGGGTCGGCATGATGTCGGCCCTGGCCAAGCACGAAAGCACCTGGAACCCGCGGGCCGTGGGCGGCGGCAACCAGTGGTATGGGCTGCTTCAGATATATCCCTCGACCGCGCGGCTCTACGGGTGCCGGGCCAGGACGGGCGCGGAGCTTCAGAACCCGGCGGCCAACTTGTCCTGCGCGATCAGGATCATGGCGGTGACGGTGGCGCGGGACAATGCCATCGCCGTGCACAACGGGCGCTGGCGCGGGGTGGCGGCCGATTGGGGCCCGATGACAAATCGGGGCAAGATTGCCGAGATGGCGGCCTGGACGCGAAACCAGGATTACTGCGC
>JAMWZF010000080.1 GCA_024304875.1 Paracoccaceae bacterium | reverse complement strand
CCTCGCCGTGGACGAAGCCGGCGTGCGCCTCGTCCAGCCCGGCGGGGCCGGCACCCCGCCCGAGGTCATGGACAACGTCTCGATCGACACGATCACCTACGATC
This sequence comes from Paracoccaceae bacterium, assembly GCA_024304875.1. GTDB lineage: Bacteria > Pseudomonadota > Alphaproteobacteria > Rhodobacterales > Rhodobacteraceae > JAMWZF01. The sequence goes on along the minus strand of JAMWZF010000080.1, from coordinate 10,917 downwards.
CCGGCGGCGACGTGGTGCTCGCGGGCCGGGCCACGGGCGAGGGCTTCGTCCGCGTCTACGTCGACAACCGCCCCATCACCGAGGCGCGCATCCCGCCCGGCGGCGCATGGGAGACGGATCTGCCCGACGTGGACACCGGCACCTATACCCTGCGGGTCGACCAGGTGGATGCGGACGGCGAGGTCGTCAGCCGCGTGGAAACCCCCTTCCGCCGCGAGGACAGCGAGACCGTCGCGGCGGTTCTGGCGGACGAGACCGCCCGACCCGACTTCACCGTCGCCTCGCGCACCGTCCAGCCCGGCAACACCCTCTGGGCGATCTCCGAGGAGAAATACGGCCGCGGCATCCTCTACGTCGAGGTCTACGAGGCCAACCGCGATCTCATCCGCGACCCCGACCTGATCTACCCCGGCCAGGTCTTCCGCCTGCCCGCGATGGAGGCGGGCGCGGTCGAGGCCTACGACCCGTAAGAGCGCGCCGGTGCTGGCAATTCCCGCACCGGCCCCCTACTTAGGCTGTCATGGCCCGAAGACTGACCAAGACCTCCGCCAATTTCGATCCGGACCGGGCCTCGGGCTGGCGCGTCGTGCGCAAGGTCGGCCCCTACCTCTGGCCGCCGGGGTCCGAGTTCCGCTGGGTCCGCACCCGCGTCGTCCTCGCCCTCGCCGTCCTCTTCGTCGCCAAGCTGATCGCGGCGGGCACGCCGATCCTCTACAAGTGGGCGGTCGACAGCCTCGCCGGCGAAGGCGATGCGGCGATGCTGGTCGTCGGCGCGGTCGGCCTGACCGTGGCCTACGGCCTCGCCCGGCTGATGAACGTGGGCTTCCAGCAGCTGCGCGACGTGATCTTCGCCAAGGTCGGCCAGCGGGCGCTGCGGCAACTGGCGCTCGAAACCTTCACCCACATCCACCGCCTGTCGATGCGCTACCACATCACGCGCAAGACGGGGGGCCTGTCCCGCATCATCGAACGAGGCGTGAAGGGGGTGGAGTTCCTCCTGCGGTTCCTCCTTTTCTCCATCGGGCCGCTGATGCTCGAACTGCTGATGATCGCGGTCATCCTCTTCTTCATGTTCGACGTCTGGTACCTCGTCGTCGTCGCCGGGGTCATCGTCCTCTACACCTGGTTCACCTTCGCGGTGACCGAGTGGCGGGTGAAGATCCGCAAGGAGATGAACGACCAGGACACCGACGCCAACCAGAAGGCGATCGACAGCCTGCTCAACTTCGAGACGGTCAAGTACTTCGGCGCCGAGGCCCGCGAGGCCCGCCGCTACGACGGCGCGATGGAGAAATACGTCGACGCCGCGCTCCGCACCTCCTATTCCCTCGCCTTCCTCAACTTCGGCCAGTCCTTCCTGATCACCGGCGGCCTCGTCATCGTCATGGTCATGGCGGCGGTGGGCGTGCAGAACGGCGCGCTGACCGTGGGCGATTTCGTCATGGTCAACGCCTACATGATCCAGATCACCATGCCGCTGAACTTCCTCGGCACGGTCTACCGCGAGATCCGGCAGGCCCTGATCGACATGGGCGACATGTTCCACCTGCTCGAGCAGCCCGCCGAGGTGCAGGACAAGCCGGGGGCGAAGCCCATCGCGGTCTCCGGCGGGGCCGTCACCTTCCGCAAGGTGGCCTTCGGCTACGACCCCGAGCGGCCGATCCTCAAGGACCTCGACCTCACCGTGGAGGCCGGCCAGACCGTCGCCATCGTCGGCTCCTCCGGGTCGGGCAAGTCCACCATCGGGCGGCTCCTGTTCCGGTTCTACGACGTGACCGGCGGCGCGATTCTGATCGACGGCCAGGACATCCGGGACGTCACGCAAGACAGTCTGCACGACCAGATCGGCGTCGTCCCGCAGGACACCGTCCTGTTCAACGACAGCATCTTCTACAACATCGCCTACGGCCGCGACCACGCCACGCGCGAGGAGGTGGAGACCGCCGCGAAGGCCGCCCGCATCCACGACTTCGTCATGGGCCTGCCCGAGGGCTACGACACGCAGGTCGGCGAGCGGGGCCTGAAACTGTCCGGCGGCGAGAAGCAGCGCGTCGGCATCGCCCGGACCCTGCTGAAGGACCCCCCGATCCTCATCCTCGACGAGGCGACCAGCGCCCTCGACACCGAGACCGAGCGCGACATCCAGACCGAGCTGAAGGCGATGGGCCGGGGCCGCACGGTCATCACCATCGCGCATCGGCTCTCCACCATCGCCGACGCCGACCGGATCGTGGTTCTGGAGTCGGGCGAGGTCGTCGAGACCGGCACCCACGGCGCGCTTCTGACCCGCGACGGGCGCTATGCCCAGCTTTGGCAGCGGCAGGCGGCGGAAGAGGACGAGGCGGCCTGACCCCTTGGCCCGCAAGGACTATCCGCAGACCCCGGACGGGCGATACTTCGTCGCCAAGGGCCGGCTCTGGCGCCGAACCGACCCGCGTCTGGACGAGGCCGAGCGCCGCGCGGCGGTCAAGGCGTTGATGCAGGCCCGGCGGGCCGTGGGCCAGGCGACCTCCGAGGCCGAAGAGCGCGCCGCCCGCGACGCCGTCGACGCCGCCAAGCACCGGCTGGGCGAACGGGGGCCGGTCTGGTGGGAGGACGGCGCCCCGGACGAGGGCGGCCGGCATCCGCGCAACTCATCCTACGCCGACTGGTGGGCAGGGCTGTCCGAAGAGGCGCGAAACCGGGCGGAGTGACGGTCTGTGCAGCGGCGCAGGGGCCGGACGCATCCCGGGCCCAGACTGCCAGTAGACCGCGCCGATACATGCTGCTAGCACATGACCCGAAGGCGGGGCTCCTCCCGGTCCCGCCGGTTCTGACAAGGTTTCCAAGATGTCTTCCATGTTCCGCACCGCGCTGGTGCTGGGGCTGCTTTCCGCCGTGAGCCCCTTCGCCATCGACATGTACCTGCCCGCGCAGCCCAACATCGCGGACTCGCTCGGCGTCACCACGGCACAGGCGCAGTTCACCATCACCGCCTATTTCCTGACCTTCGGGCTGACCCAGCTGATCTGGGGTCCGATCTCGGACCGCTACGGGCGCAAGGGGCCTCTCTACGCGGGCCTCGCGATCTTCCTGATCGGCACCGTCGGCTGCGCGCTGGCGCCCGGCATCGGCACGCTGATCGCCTTCCGCTTCCTGCAAGGGGCCGGGGGCGCCGTCTTCATGGTCGTCCCCCGGGCGATCATCCGCGACATGTACACCGGTCCGGACGGCACGCGGCTGATGGCGATGGTGATGCTGGTCATCTCGGTCTCGCCCATGCTGGCGCCGCTGTCGGGGTCCATCGTGCTGGAGTTCGCCGGCTGGCGGACGATCTTCTGGGCCCTCGCCGCGATCGGGCTCATCAGCCTCGCCGTGCTGCACTTCGGCCAGCGCGAGACCCTTGCGCCCGAACGCCGGGTTCCGATCAGCTTCGCCTCCATGCGCCGGGCCGCGCGGGTGCTGTTCCGCGATCCGATCTTCATGGGGCTGACCTTCATCGGCGGCTTCGGCATGGCGAGCTTCTTCGTCTTCATCGCCTTCGCCCCCTTCGTCTACCAGGACGCCTTCGGCCTGACCGAGCGCCAGTTCTCCCTGGCCTTCGCTGTCAACGCCATTGGCTTCTTCGGGGCCAGCCAGATCGCGGGGCCGGTGGGCAACCGCTTCGGCATGATCCCGGTGCTGCGCCTTGCGGTCACGGGCTTCATGGCCTTCACCGCGCTGCTCTTCGTCCTCGGCCTGATGGGCCTGGCCTCGCTGCCGGTGGTCATGGCCTGCCTGTTCTGCGGCAACGCCTGCCTCGGCCTGGTGATCCCGGCCTCGATGGTCATGGCCCTCGACCCGCATGGCGAGATCGCGGGCATGGCCTCCTCCCTCGGCGGCACGCTCCAGATGGTGACGGGCGGAATGATGATGGTGCTGGCGGGCCTTTTCGCGGACGGCACGGTGCTGCCGATGCTGGCGGCCATCGCGGTCTGCGGTCTGGTCGCCTTCCTGCTGGCAATGCTGATCCTGCGGCAGGTGGCGAAACCGGACGAGGCGGTGGCCTGACGGGCAGGGCGGGGGACATCCCGACGGCGAACGCGTCTTCGAAGACGCGTCACCGCGCGTTCGAAAGCGCGTCGTCGCCCAAGTGTTCCGCCGTCTCGACCGTGAACCTCCGGTAGCCGGGGGTCAGCACCGCGATCCTGCCGCGGACGTGGTCATGCAGCTCCGGCAGCCGGTGGAACGGCACTGTCGGCGCGGCGTGGTGCTCGGCGTGGAACGGCATGTTCCAGGCGAGGAACCGCACCGCCCGGTTGGTCAGCGTCGTGCGCGTGTTGCGCAGCATGTCGGCGACCTCCTCGCAGCGGTCGTGCTCGGCCAGCAGGTAGAGCCGGAGGACCGGGAAGCCGAGGGCGAGGGGCAGGAGCCAGACCCGGAAGAGCCAGGGCGCGGCGGTCAGCATGAGCAGCGCAAGACCGGCGTAGAGCGCCAGCAGGATCCGCGCCTCGGCCCGGATCCGGGACCGCGCCCGCGCACTGATGTAAGGCTCATCCGGCGGGCCGACCGCGTTCGACCAGAGCACCTGCGCCTTGCCGCCCCAGTAGCCCAGCGTCGAGAGATACCACGCCATCTGCCCCCAGGTCCGCGGCCGGGCGTGGCCGCCGGCCAGTTCGGGATCGTTATCGGGATCGTTGGTGAAGCGGTGGTGCGCCATGTGGAAGGCGCGGAACCAGTGGAAGGGCTGGACGAGGATCAGGCCCGCGACATGCCCGACGACCTCGTTCAGCCTGCCGGTCGCGAAGGGCGTCCGGTGGGTGCACTCGTGCTGGAGGGTGAAGAGGAAGGCCAGCGCGATGCCGAGCGGCCAGAGGGCGAGGCCCCAGAACGGCAGGCGCAGGCCGACCCAGAGGCCGAGGAGGGCGATCAGCCCGACATGCCCGGCAAGATGCAGCAGCCCGGCCCGGTCCGAGGGGGCGGTCAGCCGGGCGCGGTCCTCGGGCGGGATCGCCGTCAGGACCGCGCCGCTCACGGGTCACTCCGCCGCGCGCAGGGGCGCTCCGGGGATCATCGGGTCCTTGCCCTCGGCCTCGGGCATCGCCTCGAAGTCCTCGGGCTCGGCCCAGATGATCTCGGGTGCCTTGATCCGGCGGGCCTCGCGGTTCAGCGCCCAGTCCTGCGCCGCGCGGCTGCCGCGGCCGAAGGACAACCGCGCCAGGGCCCGGCCCATCCAGCGGACGTAGGTGGTCAGCCAGACCCGCGCCGCCAGCATCGAGGGCGTGAACAGCAGGGTCAGCACGGTCGCCACGCCAAGGCCGAAGACGACGGCCGTCGCCAGCTGCTTCCACCACAGCGCGGTGGGCGAGTTCAGCGAGTAGCCGCCATTGAAGAAGTCGATCGACAGGGCGAACATCATCGGGGCGAGGCCGGCCATCGTGGTGACCGTCGTCAGCAGGACGGGCCGGATACGGGATTCGGCGGTGCGGATGATCGCCTCGATCCGCGGCATGTAGCCGGAATATTCCTGGTAGGTGTCGATCAGCACGATGTTGTTGTTCACCACGATCCCGGCCAGAGCGACGATCCCCGTCCCGGTCATGATGATCGAGAAGGTCTGGTCCATCACCAGCATCCCGATCAGCACCCCCGCGGTGGACAGGACCACGGCCAGCAGCACCAGCACGGCGTTGTAGAACGAGTTGAACTGCGCCAGCAGGATGATGAACATCAGGCCCAAGGCGGCACCGAAAGCCGACTGGAGGAAGGCCTCGGATTCGGCCTGGTCCTCCTGGTCGCCGGTCCATTCCCATTCGACCTCGGTCGGCAGGGGATTGGTCTCCAGCCATTCGGTCAGGGCCTCGATCCGCTCGTTCGCGGTGACGGGGGTGGCGGCATAGCTGCCATCGGCCAGGACCTGCTGGAGGTCGACGCCCTCGGCCCCCTCGAGCGGGGCAAAGATCTCGGTTCGCGGCGCGGCGCCCTCCTCCTCGATCTCGCGGATCAGGGCGAGGGGAGTGCCGTCCTCCACCCCGGCGACACCCTCGGCGTCGATGCGGGTCAGGCCCTCGACCATGCCGGCGCGCACGTCGAAATAGCGGTTCTGGTCGATCCGGTCGATCTGGGACAGCTTCGGCACCGGCTGGCGGGTGACGAAGTTCGACAGGGGCACGAGGCCCTCGTTGGTGCGCACGCGCAGGGAATCGAGCGTCGACAGGACGCGGTCCTCCTCGGGCAGGCGCACCCGGATCTCGATCTCCTCGTCGGCGCCCACGGGGGTGTAGGTGTCCAGCAGGATGCCCCGCGTCACCAGCTGCACCATCGCGCCCACGGTGGCGACGTCGGCGCCGAAGCGGCCGGCCTTCTCCACGTCCACGTCGATCTGCCAGTCGATGCCGGGCAGGGGGCGCGTGTCCTCGACCAGCTGCAGGCCGGGGGTGGCGTCGAACCGCGCCCGGGCGATGCCCGCGGCCTCGGTCAGCGCCTCCCAGTCGTCGCTCATCAGGCGCAGGTGGACCGGCTTGGCGCTCGCCGGGCCCATCGAGGCGGCCATGATCTCGCTCTGGATGCCGGGGATCAGGTTCAGCTCGGCCTGGATCTCGTCCAGGACGATGTCGCCGTCGAGGTCGGGCCGGTCCTTGCGGTCCTCCCACGGAATGGTTTCCAGCTGGATCTGGCCGATGGTGTCGCGGGGGGCGGTCGCGCCGCCGGTGTTGGAATTGAGACCACCCTCGCCGGCGAAGGCAAAGGCGTTCAGCACGCCGGGATGGGACAGCACGACCTCCTCGGCCTGCTGCACCAGGGCGTCCTTCTCGTTGATCGACAGGTTGCCGCGGGCCTGGACATAGACGATGGCCTGCTCCGGCTCGCTCTCGACGAAGAACTCCACGCCGTTCTGGTTCTCGCCGTAATAGATGAAGGTGCCGATCACGAAGGCGATCACGCCGGCGATGGCGACCAGCGGCATCACCGGGTTGCCGACCATCAGGCGGATGAACCGGCCGAAGGGCGTGCGCCGGTAGCCGGACCTGATCTTGCGCGCCGGGCGCTCGATCCGGGCGGCGTCCAGCACGACCGAGGCCATGACCGAGCCCAGGACGAACAGAAGCACGCCCGGCAGGCTGTCCATGAGACCGTCGGTCTGGATCGACTGGCCCGACAGGTAGCCCGGGTTCAGCGCCATCATGATGCCAAGGAACATCATCGCCATGGCGACCGGCACCAGCGCGGCGCGGACCAGCCAGGGGGTGGTGGCCCGCAGGCCGTTCGACGCCCGGCCCAGCCAGCGCGAGAACCGGCCCGTCACCCCGCCCAGAACCGGCAGGTAGATCAGCGCCACCACCAGCGAGGCCGACAGCACGAAGATCAGCGTCACGGGAAGCATGCCCATGAACTGCCCCGGCACGCCCGGCCAGAACAGCATCGGCAGGAAGGCGCAGAGCGTCGTGGCGGTGGAGGACACGACCGGCCAGAACATGCGCTTGGCCGCGTCGGTATAGGCGTGCATCGGGCCGACGCCCTCCGAGATGCGCTTGTCGGCGTATTCGACGACGACGATGGCCCCGTCCACCAGCATCCCCACGGCCAGGATCAGGCCGAACATCACGATGTTCGAGATGGTGACGTCCATCACCCCCAGGAGCACGAAACACAGCAGGAACGAAGTCGGGATCGCGAAGCCCATCAGCAGGGCGGGCCGGGTGCCGAGGGCGGCGAGAACGACGATCATCACAAGCGCGATCGCGGTGATCACCGACCCTTCGAGCTGCGAGATCATCGAGGCGACGATGCGGCTCTGGTCGTTCGAGGTGCCGACCTGGATCGCGGCGCGCAGCTCCTCGGGCCAGGTCTCCTGCTCGGCGGCGACCTCCTGCTTGATCAGTTCGGCGGTGTCGATCAGGTTGAAGCCCCGCCGTTTGACCACCTGAAGCGCCACGGTGTTGACGCCGTTGAACCGGGCGGTGCCGACCCGGTCCTCGAAGGTCAGCCGGATGTCGGCGAGGTCGCCGAGGGTGACGACCCGGTCGCCGTTGGTCTTGACCGGCAGCCCGTAGACATCCTCCGCCTCGCGGAAGGACGACGGGATCTTGACCGAGAATGCGCCCGCCTCGGTCTCGATCTCGCCGGCGGCGATCAGCAGGTTGTTCTGGGTGACGACGTTGATCAGCTCGCCCGCGGTGACGTTGTAGGCCTCGAGCCGGAGGGGGTCGATGACCACTTCCAGCATCTCGTCGCGCTGGCCGGCGAGGGGGGCCTCCAGCACCGCGTCGAGGCCCTCCAGCCGCTCCTGCAGGTCCTTGGCCACGCGCAGCAGCGTCCGCTCGGGCAGGTCGCCCGTCAGGTTCACGATGACGATCGGGAATTCCGAGAAGTTGAACTCGTCGATCGTGTAGTTCTCGGCCCCGTCCGGAAAGCTCGCCTCGGCCTGGTTCATCGCGGCGCGCACGTCCGCCAGGGTCTGGGTCTTGTCCCAGCCGAATTCGAACTCGAGGACGACGATGGCGTAGCCCTCCGAGGCCGTCGCCGTCATCGTGTCGAGCCCGTCGAGGTCGCCCAGCTCGCTCTCCATCGGCTGGACGAGCAGGGTCTCGGCATCCTCGGCCGAGATGCCGGGGAAGGGGACCGAGACGAAGACGGCCGGGATCTCGATGTCCGGCTCGCCCTCCTTGGGCAGGCCGACGTAGGCGGCGGCGCCGGTGATGATGGACAGGGCCACGAAGGCCATGATCATCCGGGCGCGGCTTGCCGCCCAGTCGATAACGCCGGTCATCCGTCGGACTCCCGATAGGTCGGGATCACCTCGACCCCGTCCGTGACGTATTCCTGTCCGACGACGACGATGTCGACGCTGTCCGGCAGGCCGGTGACCCAGATGCCCGAGGTGGTGTCCCGGATCGGGGTGACGGACATGAAGCCCGTCCGGTTCGAGGCGTCGAGCGTCCGCACGCCGAGGTCGCCATCGTCGTTCAGCGTCAGCGCCGACTGCGGCACCAGGTGGGCCGGCTGGCCTTCGGCGGCGACGAGGATCTCGGCGGTCTGGCCGTCGCGGATCTCGAGGTCGGGGTTCGGCACCTCCACCTCGACCCGGAAGGTGCGGGTGGTCGGATCGGCCGAGCGGCTGAGGAAGGTCACCTCGCCGCGCACCTCCTGCCCCGAGGCAAGCCGCGCGCCGGCCATGGCGCCGAGACGGACCTTGGCGACGTCGGTCTCGGGCACGAAGCCGACCAGCTTGATCGGATCGAGCTGGATGATCGTGGCGCAGGGCGTGCCGGGCTGAAGCAGGGTGCCCAGTTCCGCCGTATCGGTCTCGAGCGCGCCGCCGAAGGGCGCGGTGATGGTCAGGCGCTCCAGTTCACGCGTCGCGGCGGCGACGCCGGCCTGGGCGGACTGGATGCCGGCCTGCGCGCTCTCGACCTGGGCCTGGGCGCTTTCCACCCCGGCGGCGGCGGCGATGACGCCGGCGCGGGCGCTCTCCACCGCCGCCTCGGCCGAGGTGATCCCGGCGCGGGCGCTCTCCAGCGCGGCCTCGGCATTGGCGACGCGGGTGTCGGAGGCAAAGCCGCCCTCGCCGAGGCGGGTGGCGGCATTGGCGTTGATCTCGGCCTCGTTCAGCCGGGCGCGGGCCGAGGCGAGGGCGCTTTGCGCCTCCGCGACGCGGGCCTCGGCCTCGGCGCGGCGGGCCTCGGCGCTGGGCACGCCGGCGCGGGCCTCCGGCAGCCGGGCCCGGGCGGACGCCAGGGCGCCCTCGGCCTCCTCGAGGCTGGACTGCCGGGTGCCGGGGTCGAGCTCGCACAACACGTCGCCCGCCTCCACGAAGGCGCCCTTGCGCAGCGGGTCGGAAATCACCTGGCCCGAGGTCTCGGCCCGCACCTCGACCTGGCGGGCGGCCTCGGTCTGGCCGCGCATGACGACCGCGCTGTCGATCACCCGGGCGGTCGAATGGGCCGCCACGACGCGGACCATCGCGGCCTCGTCCGCCAGGGTTTCCACCTCGGCGGCGGCTGCCGCGTCCGCGGCATCGGCCTGGGCGAAGGCCAGAAGGCTCTCGCGCTCCTGCACGAGCAGGTAAAGGAAGCCGGCGACCAGGATCGCGGTCAGGATCGGCATGAGTCGCATGTGCGCTGTCCTGTTCGTCTCGGCGGCGCCGCCGTCCGCGGGCCCGTCATCCATAGGGTCTTCTACGCCCGCAGGATCGGCCCGGTTCACAACCTCCGGCACCGATCCCGGGCAAGCTAAACTGTCCGGTTCAGTTTAAGCATTCCGGAAAGCTGCCGCAAGGTCCGAAAGTCGTTTGGGGCTCATGCGATTTTGTGCACACGGTGGGGCACGGCGCTTCCCGCTTGGCATCCCGGCCCGCATTGGGATAAGGAGCCCGGGCGCGCCCGGCAGAGGCGCCGGCAAACCGATCGGGAGGCAGGGTGAGCAACAACGACAGCTTCATCGACGAGGTGAACGAAGAGGTCCAGCGCGACAAGCTCTTCCAGTTCCTTCGCAGGTACGGCTGGATCGGCGTCGTTCTGGTCCTGCTTCTGGTCGGCGGCGCCGCCTGGAACGAATGGCGCAAGGCCCAGGCCCGCGCCGAGGCGCAGGCGCGCGGCGACGCGATCCTGGCCGCCCTGCAGGAAGACACCGCCGCGGCCCGGGCCGAGGCCCTCGCCGCCGTCGATGCCGGGGGCGGGGCCGAAGTGGTCCGCGACCTGCTGCGCGCCGGCCAGCTCGAAGCCGCGGGCGAGGCCGAGGCCGCCGCCGCCCTGCTGACCGACATCGCCGGTACGCCCGGCGTCGATCCGGTCTACCGGGACATGGCCAGCCTCAAGGCGGTCATGCTGGACGCCGGCTCGCCCGAGGAACGGCTGCTGGCGCTCGAGTCCCTCGCCCGCCCCGGCGCGCCCTACCGGCTTCTCGCGCTCGAGCAGATGGCCCTGACCGAGGCGGGGGGCGGCGACATCGAATCGGCCC
>JAMWZF010000008.1:16650-24919 GCA_024304875.1 Paracoccaceae bacterium | reverse complement strand
CCGAACGAGCAGCCCATCGGGGACTGGATCGACGCCGAGGGGGCGACCCTCGTGGGCCAGGAGGCGGTGACGCTGTCGACCACGCCCGCCTGGGTGAACGGCGGCCTTGCCCCCCGGCCGATGACGATCCGCGTCTTTGCCGCCCGCACCCCCGGCGGCTGGACCTTCCTGCCCGGCGGCTATGCCCGCATCGGCCAGTCCGGCGACGCCACCGCCCTGTCGATGCAGCAGGGCGGCTCGGTCGCCGACGTCTGGGTCATGCGGGACGGGCCGGTGCCGGAAGAGACGATGTTCGAGCCGGGATCTTTCCGCCGCGAGGACACCGGCACCCTGCCCAGCCGCGCCGCCGACAACCTCTTCTGGCTTGGCCGCTACATCGAGCGGACCGAAGGCGCGATCCGCCTCTTGCGCGCCTACCACCTGCGCCTGGCCGAGGCCGGCCGCGCGGACGATGCGCGCCTGCAACGGATCGCGGAGCTGCTCAAGGCCCTCTTCCTCGACGTGACAGCGCCGCTGGGCGACGTGCTCGGCCCCTCCCTCGCGCCGGCCCGGACCTGCGCCGCCAAGGTGCGCGACCGGTTCTCCAACGACGGCTGGGCGGCGCTGTCGGACCTGACCTCCAGCCTCCAGGCGCTGTCGGGCACGATGGCGCAGGGGGACGAGACGGCCCGCAACCTCAGCGTCCTGCTGCACAAGATCACCGGCTTCAACGGCCTCGTGCACGAGAACATGCACCGCACCTCGGGCTGGCGGTTCCTGACCCTCGGCCGCGCGATCGAGCGGGCGGACGGGGCTGCGGCGGTACTGAAGGCCTTCGCCGCCGGCGACTACGCCCCCGGCCTGCCGGACGTGGCGCTGGAGTACGCCGACAGCACCATCACCCACCAGCGCCGCTACCGCATCGACCCCACGCGCGAGACGGTGACGGACCTGCTGGCGCTCGACGCCTATTCGCCCCGCGCGATCCTCTACCAGGTGACCTCCATGCGCCGGATCGCCGAGGACCTGCCCTTCGCGCGGGTCGAGGGCCGGGTGAGCGAGGTGCTGCGCCTGCTCATGCCGCTCGAGGCGGACCTGACCGTGGCCCATCCCGCCGAGATCGACGCCGAACGGCTCGCGGCGATCCGCCGGACGCTCACGGCGATTTCCGGGGCGCTCTCCTCGGCCTATCTGGTGTAGGGCCATGCGCTACGACATCCGCCTGACCATCACCTACGAATACGGCGCCCCGACCGAGCGGGCGCGGACGCTGGTGCACCTGCTGCCCTCGGACAAGCCCGGCCGGCAGGTGATCTCGGCCCGGCTCCTGACCGTCGATCCGCTGCCCTTCGAGCGGCGGGACGGCACGGATTTCTTCGGCAACACCACCACGACGCTGGTCTTCCGCGATCCGGTGGAGCGGATCGAATACGGGCTTCAGGCCTCGGCCGAGCGGTTCGTGCCACCCGTTGCGCTGGATTTCGCGCCGGACCTCGCGGGCCTCAGGGCCGAGATCGCGGCGGTGCGGACCCTGGACGCCACCTCGCCCCACCACTACCTCGGCCCCTCCGCGCGGGTGCCGGTGGTGCGCGACATTTCGGACTTCTCGGCCCGGCTGGTCGGCGCGGGCATGACCGTCTTGCAGGTGGTCGAGGCCGTGGGCCGCGCCCTGCACACCGGGATGCGCTTCGACCCCAGGGCGACGGACGTGAACACCCCGATTGCCGAGGCTTTCGCAAACCGGCACGGCGTCTGTCAGGATTTCTCCCATGTGATGATCGCCGCCCTGCGGTCCCTCGGCATCCCGGCGGGCTACGTCTCGGGCTTTCTGCGGACCATCCCGCCGCCGGGGCAGGCCCGGCTGGAGGGCGCGGACGCGATGCATGCCTGGGTCACGGCTTGGTGCGGCAAGGAACTGGGCTGGGTCGAGTACGACCCCACCAACGATTGCCGCGTCGGCACCGACCACATCACCGTGGCCTACGGGCGGGATTATTCGGACGTCTCGCCGGTCAAGGGCGTGCTGCGCACGTCCGGCGGGCAGACGTCGAAGCAGGCGGTGGACGTGCTGCCGGTCTAGGCCGAGAGGTCCAGGGTCAGCTTGGTCACGCCGTATTCAGTCCAGCGGGCGAAGGTGGGCCGTCCGATCATCTCCAGCCTGGGCGCCGTCAGGAGCGTGTCGATGATGGCCTGCGCCTGCAGCTTGGCCAGCGCGAGGCCGAGGCACATGTGCGGGCCGATGCCGAAGGCAATGTGCCGGTTGGGGCTGCGGTCCGGGATGAAGGTCTCGGGGTCGTCGAAGACGTTGGCGTCGCGGTTCGCGCTCAGGAAGTTCAGCGCGACGGGCGTGCCCTTGGGGATGGGCGTGCCGCCGATCTCGGTGTCCCGCGTCGCCACCCGCACCAGCGCCTGGTTGGCGGGGTAGAAGCGGAGCAGTTCCTCGATGAACGGCCCCTGGGCGAGGCTGCCGTCCTTCAGGCCGGCGGCGTGATCGGGGTGGGTGGCAAGGTGCCAGGCGATCGAGCAGAGGAAGTTGCGCGGCACCACGTGCCCGCCGATCAGCATGAGGCGGACCATGCCGGCCAGTTCCTCGTGGGTGAAGGCGGCGTCGTGGGCCATGAGGCTGGAGACGATGTCCGTCTCGGGATCGCGCAGGCGCGCCACCCGATCCGCCACCAGCCGCTCGGCGAAGCCGTCGACCTGGCGGGACAACTCGCCCGCGCCGGGCAGATCCTCGCCCTGCACCTTCTCGACATAGGCATGGCTGAGGCGACCGACCTCCATCGCCTCCTCGGGGTCGAGGCCGACGAGGATGCCGAGGGAGCCCTGGGTGAACGGCTCGACGAGGCCGGTGGCGATTTCGACAGGGCCGCCCTTGGCCAGCAGGTCGTCCATCAGCTTGGAGGCCATCTCGCGCAGGGGCGCCTCGAAGGTCCTGATCTTGTTCAGCTTGAACGAGGCGTTCAGCGCCTTGCGGTACCGGTCGCTCTCCGGCGGGTCCTTCTGCAGCGGCAGGCGCGGCAGGCCCTTGCGGGGGGACGACGGGATCACGGTCATCTTGGTCGCGGTGAAGGTCTCGGGATCGCGGCTCGCCGCGACGACGTCGGCGTAGCGGGTCAGGGTAAAGAACCCGCCCCAGCGGTCGGACCAGGCGACCGGAGCCTCCTCCCGCAGCCGGGCGAGGGCCGCCGGGTAATCCGCCTGCACCTCCGGCGCCGCCGGGTCCCATGCGGCGTCGGGCCGCGTCAGTTCATCAGCGTGTTCGGCAGCCATAGGGTGATCTCCGGGACATAGGTGATGAGGATGAGGAAGCAGGCCATGATGGCGACGAAGGGCAGCATGCCCCGAACCGCCTCGGACATCGGCGCGCGGGCGATGGTGGAGAGGACGAAGAGGTTCAGCCCGATGGGGGGCGTGAGGAACGCGATCTCCATGTTCACGATCAGCACGATGCCGAAGTGGACGGGGTCGATGCCGAGGGTGTCCAGCAGCGGCAGCACGATCGGCGTGACGATCAGCATGACTGCGACGGCGTCGAGGAACATGCCGAGGATGATCATCATGACGTTGAGCGCCAGCAGGAACTGCCAGGGCTCGAGGTCCCACCGGGTGGCGAGGTTGACGAGGTCGGTCGGCACGCCCGAACCGGTGATCCAGTGCGCGAAGAGCAGGGCGAACATCACGATGAAGGTCACGGCGGAGGCCGCACGCATCGCCTCGGTCGCCATCGGGAAGATGTCGCGCCAGGTGACCTCGCGGTAGACCGTGAGAGCGATGAAGACCGAGGCGAGGGCCGCGACGCCGGCGCTTTCGGTGACCGTGGCATAGCCGGTGTAGATGCTGGCGAAGACGAAGATCGGGATGCCGATGGCCGGCAGGGCGCGGAGGTTCTTCTGAACGAACTCCTCGCGCGTGGCCCGCTGGCCCGAGGCATAGCCCTTGCGGCGCGAGTAGAACACCACCCAGGCCGCCAGAAGGCCTGCCTGCATCAGGCCGGGGACGACCCCGGCGAGGAAGAGGCGCGGCACCGACTGCTCGGCGATGAGGCCGTAGAGAATCATCGACAGGGAGGGCGGGATCAGGATGCCGAGGGTCCCCGAGGCGCCGACCAGGCCGAGGGCGAAGGGCCGGTCATAGCCCCGCGCGACCATGGCGGGGATCAGGAAGGTGCCCATCGCCATGGCGGTCACGACCGAGGAGCCGGAGATCGCGGCGAAGAGCGTGGTGGCGATGACGGCGACGAGGCCGAGGCCGCCGCGGAAGTGCCCCACCCAGGTCTCCGCCGCCTCGATGATGATGCGGGCGATGCCGCCCTTCTGCATGAAGGTCGCCGCCATGACGAAGAAGGGCACGGCGAGGAAGGTGGCGGAGTTGATGCCGGAGACCGTGTGCGCGGCGGCGTCCAGAAGGGGACGGCCCTCGACGGCGATCATCACCAGCGCGGCGGTGCCGAGGGCGACGAAGATCGGCGCGCCCAGCGCCATGAGGACGAGCATCCCGACGAGGCCGATGAGGGCGTCCATGCGCTATTCTCCCCGCTCGGGCAGCGTGGTGCCGCCGGTGAAGGGGCGCTGGCCGTCGAGCAGCATCAGCCCCACCCGGCCGAGGATCAGTGCCATGCCGACCGGCAGGGCGAGGAAGACGGCATAGCCCTGCTGGGCCCGCAGGGACGAGGCGGAGCGTTCGTCCAGCAGCAGCGCGAACTGGAAGGCCTGCCAGCCGTAGACCAGCATGGCGACGATGAACCCTGTCGACAGCGCCGTCATCGCCCAACCAAGCAGGTTCGCCGCGCGGGGCGGCAGGTTGGCGACCACGATCTCGGTCCTTATGTGCCGCCCCTCGGCCACAAGGGACGACCCCGACAGGACTGTCGCCCAGATGATGAAATAGAGCGCCACCTCGACCGCCCAATCGACCGCGTAGGCGGGCGCGAGGATGCGCACCAGCCCGCCGCCAAGGAATATGGCGAGCGCGGCGAGGATCGCGAGGCCGATCAGGACCGTCTCGACCCTTGTCCATATCTCGAGAATGCGGGGAATCATCTGCCTGCCTCGGAGGTCGGACCCGCCCCGCCGTTCCGGGGCGGGCCCAATGTTGCTTAGCTGCCGCTGCCGTTCAGCGCCTCACCCACGCGGGCGACGAAGTCGGCGTTCATGCCGCCCTGCTCGACGATGGCGTCCTGCGCGGCGATCATCTGCTCGCGCATGGCGGCGATCTCCTCCTCGGAGGGATCGACATAGGTGATGCCGTTCTCCTCGTTCATCGCGCGGGCGCCGGCCAGTTCCTCGGCCGAATACTCGCGGGCCCAGCCGACGACTTCGGACCAGCTGTCCTGCACGATGGCGGCGTCCTCTTCGGACAGCCCGTCCAGCGTGCGCTGCGACACCAGCGGGATGTAGACCCCCCAGCCGGCGTTGTCGGCGAAGGCGTGGGTGATGCCGGCTTCCCAGAGCTTGCCGCCCGAGATGGTGAGGTCGGTGACCGAGCCCATGCCGTCGATCTGGCCCTGGGTCAGCTGCAGGACGATCTCGGTCCGCGGCGTGGCCTGCGGCGCGGCGCCCATTTCCTGCATGATCGCGACGACCACCGGCGAGGGCGGGGTGGCGAGTTTCACGCCGGCGAGGTCGGCGTAGCTATTCACCGGGACACTCTCGACCGTGTAGGCGGAGTTGTTCGGGGCGAACTCGAAATGCCCGCCTTCGGGCACGACGATGCCCTTGGCGGCGACCATGTCCCACAGCTCGTCGCCGAGCGGGCCGTCGAGGATCTCGCGGACGTCCTCGCGCGTCGCGCCGAAGAACACCGGCAGGGTGATGACGGAGAGGTTCGGCTCGAACTGGCTGAGGGTCGGCGAGGCCTGGATCGACATGTCGAGCGCGCCCGAGGCCAGCGCCCGGATCGCGTCGGCGGACTTGTAGAGCTGGCCCGAGGGGAAGACCTCGACGGTGATCTCGCCGCCGGATTTCTCCTCGATCAGCTCGGCCCACCGCTCTGCGGCGAGGTTGCGGACGTGGCCCGGCGGGGTTTCGACGGACAGGCGCAGCTCGACCGCGAAGGCGGCGCCGCCGGTGGTGGCAAGCAGGGCCGCGAGGGCGGTGCTTTTCAGAAATGTGGTCATGGTGGTCCTCCCAAAGGTGTCTTCGTCCCGGACAGCCCGGACGTGCGGCGAGGCTCCTCTCCCGCCGGGGCCGCGCGCGGCGGCACCTAGACTGTTACCTTTGTGAACTATCTCGCCGGTGTCAACTGGCTGCCCGGCCTATCGGCGAGGCCCCTGCCCCAGCGGCGTCTGCGGCACGCCCTTGGGCACCCGGCCATAGGCATGGGGGAGCGAGCAGGTCTTGAGCTCCGGCAGCACCAGCCGGCCGAAGTGCTCGCATTCCTCGAGGTGCGGATAGCCCGAGAAGATGAAGGACCGCATGCCCATCTTGCGGTAGGTCTCGATCTTGGACAGCACCTGGTCGGCGGACCCCACCAGCGCCGCGCCGCAGCCCGACCGCGCCCGGCCGATCCCGGTCCAGAGGTGGGGTTCGACGTAGCCGTATTCGTCCGCCAGCTCCCGCGCACGGGCCTGGTGCGAGACGCCGAGGGAGGTGGAATCATGCGCCCGGTCGCGGATGAGCCTGCCGTATTCGTCGTCCAGCTTGCTGACGAGGTGGTCGGCGTACTCTCGGGCCTCTGCTTCCGTGTCGCGGACGATGACGTGGACGCGGAGGCCGTAGTCGAGGGTCCGGTCGTATCGTTCCGCCACGGCGTTCACCGCGCGCATCCGGTCCGCCAGGTCCTCCTCCTTTTCCGGCCACATCAGGTAGACGTCGCAATGCTGGCCGCAGAGTTCGAGGGCGTCCGGGGAATAACCCCCGAAATAGAGGAGCGGCCCGCCGGTCTGGTAGGGCTTCGCCGGGTCGGTGGTCAGGCCCGCGAAGTCGTAGACCTCGCCCTTGTAGGTGATCTCGTCCTGCGTCCAGGCCTGCTTGAGGATCTCCACCACTTCTCGGCTGCGCTGGTAGCGGTAGGGCGAGGGCTCCTTCTGGCCGGGGAAGTCCGACGAGATGATGTTTACCGTCAGCCGGCCCTTCAGCATGTGGTCGAGGGTCGCCAGGGTCCGGGCCAGCATGATCGGCTGCATCTCGCCGCAGCGCACGGCGGCCAGCATGTTGATGCGCTCGGTGATAGGGGCGCAGCCGGCGACGAAGCTGAGGGTGTCCTGCCCCACCTGGTAGGACGAGGGGCAGAGGATGTTGCGGAAGCCCTGCGCCTCGGCGGTCTTCAGGATCGTGGAGCAATGCTCCCAGCTCGACCGCAGGTCGCCGTCGGGCTGGCCAAGAAAGCGGTAGTCGTCCGAGCAGAGGGCGGCGAACCACGAAACCTCGGAGGCATCGAGGTCGGGTGAGGTTATCGGAACGATCGTCATGGGTATCCTCCCTTACAGGTCCACCGCCTGCCCGGTTGTCATCGAACGCTGCGCCGCCTGCCCCATCCGCACCGCCATGAGTCCATCGTGCAGGGACACCTCCGGCGCATCGCGCTCGCCCCGGACGAGGGACAGGAAGTGGCGGTGCTGGTAGTAGGTCGATCCGTTGTGATCCCCGGCGGCCAGCAGCTCGGGGTCCACCGGCACGGCGATGTCCTGCGGGCCCATGGGCGCGCGGGGCGAGCGGATCAGTTGCGCCACCGGCAGCGGGCCGAGGTGTTCGGGCCAGAAACGCAGCGGCCCCGGCACCATGACTTCCAGCTTGCCGTCCGGGCCGACGGCGCTGATCTCTTCCTGGTAGCGCGAGCCTTCGGCGAACATGCAGAGCTCCAGCATCGCCCGCGCCCCGCTGGCGAAATCGACGATGACGTAGCCGTGGTCGAAGACGTCGGGGACCTGCCCGCCGTAGCTCTCGCCCAGATGGTTCACCGCCTGCCCGCCCGAGGCCATGATGCGCACCGGCTCGGACCGCAGGCACAGGCGCATGAGGTCGAAGAAATGGCAGCACTTCTCGACGAAGGTGCCGCCGGTGTTGGCGTTGAACCGGTTCCAGTGGCCGACCTTGGGCAGGAAGGGATAGCGGTGCTCGCGGATGGTCAGCATCTTCACGCCGCCGGTGGCCTCCAGCGCCTCCTTCAGGAAGGCGGCGATGGGCGGCATGTAGCGGTACTCCATCGCGACCCAGACCGGCGCGGGGGCGGAGGCGATCAGCGCCTCGATCCGGGGCGCATCGGCGGGGTCGGTGAAGACGGGCTTTTCCACCAGCACCGGCAGGGGACGGCGGGAGAGCACGGTCTCCAGCTGGCCCAGGGGGTGCTG
>JAMWZF010000008.1:0-16640 GCA_024304875.1 Paracoccaceae bacterium | reverse complement strand
GGTGGTGCTGGTTGGGACTGGCGATCAGCAGGCAGTCGAGGTCCGGCTGGTCCAGCAGCGCCTCGAGGCTGTCCACCAGCCGTGCGCCGGGAGCCATCGCGGCGGCCTCGGCGGCCATCGCGGCATCCGGTTCGTAGATCGCGGCGACCTCGGCATGGGGCAGAAGGGCGATGTTGGCGAGATGCTCGCGCCCCATCATGCCACAACCGATCACCCCGTAACGCGTTGTCTGCAAACCGTTTCCCTCAGATCATCCGCTGGACGTAATGGGCCTCGACCGGATCGAACCAGGTGCGCGAGAACTCCACCGGCGCGGGCCCCTGCGCCCAGCTGTAGCGCTCGATGTACCCCGTGATGGTCCCCGGGCGGGGGCCAAAGGCGTCGGGCGCCCAGTCCGGCACCGGCCCGACCGAGACCCGGTCCTCGGCCCGGGAGATCCAGAACCCCAGCGCCAGTCGGTAGTAGCGATAGAGCGAATCCCGGCAGCCCGCCGGGTCCACTTCGCCCGCCCCGGCGTCGAGCCAGATCTCCTCGATCGCCGCCGGGGTGCCGGACAGCAGGCGCAGGCGGCGGATGCGGGTGGCGCGGGGGCTGTCGCCCCAGGCGTGATCCTTGCGCCGCGCGCTGACCTCGAGCACCTCGGCCGTGGGCAGGCCGCCACCCCGGGGCCGCTCGAGCCGGAACATGGAGTAGACGCTTTCCGCCATCTTGCCGGGCGTGGCCCGAACGTAATTGCCCGACCCCTGCCGCCGCTCGATCAGACCCTTGTCCTCCAGTTCGGTCAGCGCCTTGCGCAGGGTGCGCAGGCTGGTGCCGTGCAGGCGCGCCATCTCGCGTTCGGGCGGCAGCCGCTCGCCGTTCGCCAGCCGGCCGGCGGCGATGTCGCGGATCAGCGCCTCGCTGATCTGCAGGTGCAGCGGCAGGGCGTGGGCGAGGTCGGGGGCGATGGGCACGTCGGCTCCGGGCTGGATTGATGCACCATTGATACGCACGGGACGGCGGCCCTTGCAACGGGTTTCCGCCGGACCGGATTGACCGGGACAGGCGGCGCCTGCCATCCTCGGCACCTGCGTCAGGGAGGACCGGTCATGGAGTTGCGGACACGTGTCGCCCGGCTGCTCGGCCCCGACTGGAGCGAGGCGAGGCTGATGCTGGCAGAGGACGCCCCCGGCCCGGCCGAGGGGCTGCGCCGGCTGACCTTCACCACCCGGGAGGGCGAGGCGGTTCCCGCCCTCTACAGGCCGTCCGACACGGGCGCGGCCGTGCTCTACTGCCACGCCCACGGCAACCGGCCGGACATCGGGCTCGACGAGTTGACCGAGGGCCGCCCTGCCCTTGGCGCGCCCTACCTGCCGGACCTCGCCGCCCTCGGCCTCGGCGTGCTCTGCGTCGAGATGCCCACCTTCGGCAGCCGGGCGGAGCCGGCCGAGAGCGCCCTCGCCAAGTCGCGGCTCTGGCAGGGGCGCACGCTCTTCGGGCAGATGCTGGGCGAGCAGAGGGCGGCGCGGGACTGGCTGGCTACTCAGGTGGACGCAGGCAGGATCGGCGTCATGGGCGTGTCGATGGGCGGCACGCTGGCGTGGTGGCTGGCGGCGATGGCACCGGGCTTCGCCGCCGCGGCCTCGGTCGTCTGCTTCGCGGACCTTCGGACGCTTGTGGAAACGGGTGCCCACGACGGGCACGGGCCCTACATGACGGTTCCCGGCCTCCTTCCCCTCGCGAGCACCGGGACCCTCTGCGGCCTCGCCGCGCCGACGCCGATGCTGCACTGCGCCGGATTCCAGGACTGGAGCACGCCGGAGAACGCCTTCCGGCGGGCCGAGGCGGACCTGCGTGCCGCCTACCGCGCCGCCCGGGCGGAGGATGCCCTGCGGGTCGTCACGGACCCCGAAACCGGCCACGTCGAGACCCCCGCGATGCGCCGCGCGGTACTTCATCACCTCGCGGCGCACCTTGGGTCAGGCCCCGCCGAAAACGGTTGACGCCCCGAGGCTCCGCCGCGCAGTCTTGGCCCGTCAAGACGACCTGCAGGCGGGCATAAGGCCACCAAATGCCACTCCGCCCGGCAGGACATCGGACATATCTGACGGGAGGAACAGATAATGAAAACCAAGACATTCAAGGCACATGGCGTGCTTGCGGCGCTGGCCGGGGCGACGATGCTGGCCGGCCCCGCCGCGGCGCAGGAACTCGACTTCATGATCTCGGACGTGGACGGCAAGGCCGCCCTGATCACCGAGTTCGCCGAGCGCTACAAGGAGCAGAACCCGGACGTCACGATCACCCTCAACACGGTCGGCTACAACGTCATCCGCGAACAGCTTCCCGTCCAGCTCGAGGCCGGCACCGGGCCCGACCTGGCCTTCGTCACCGACCTCGGCGGCCTGCACGACTACTACGTCGACATCACCGACCAGGTGGACGCGGCGGCCTGGGAAGAGGCCTACGGCGACGTCCTGCCCTGGTACCGGGCGGGCAACGAGGGGGGCATCTACGCCTTCCACACCGAACTGACGGTGACCGGACCTTACGTGAACCTCACCATGTTCGAGGAGGCCGGTGTCGAGGTCCCCGGCGAGGGCGCGACCTGGGAGGAGTGGGCGGAGGCCACCGCGCAGGTGCAGGAGGCGCTTGGCCTCTATGCCGGGATGGTCATGGACCGCTCGGGCCACCGCTTCGCCGGCCCTGCCATGTCCTACGGCGCGGCCTATTTCGACGACGCGGGCAACTTCGTCATCGACGACGGGTTCCGGGACTTCGCGCAGCTCATGCTGGACTGGCATGAAAGCGGCCTGATGCCCCCCGACGTCTGGCCTGCCGCGTCGGGCGCCAAGTACACCAACGGCAACGAGATGTTCTTCGGACAGGACGTGCCCTTCTACATGTCCGGGTCCTGGAACACCGCCAACGTGCAGGAGAACGTGGGCGATACCTTCGACTGGGCCGTCGTCCCGGTGCCCTGCGGCCCGGCGGGCTGCGGCGTGATGCCGGGCGGCACGGGCCTCGTCGCCTTCAAGTCGGGCGATCCCGAGGCCGAGGCGGCCGCCGCCGGCTTCGTCGCCTGGATGGGCGAGCCCGAACAGGCCCGCGAATGGTACGCCCGCACCTACGCCATCCCGGCCCATGCCGGGATCCAGGCCGAGGGCGTGGACTATGCCGCCGCGGGCGCGACCGAGGCCGTGGCCGAGGCGCTGAGCACCTTCACGAACATGGCCGCAACCGCCGCCGAGCAGACGCCGCAGGCCTACCAGCTGCAGGGCGATCCGAACGGTTTCACGGTGTACAACGCCACCGTGGAGTTCCTCTCGGCCGCGATGATCGGCGATCTGACCCTCGACGAGGCGATCGAGCGGATCTCGGAAGCCGTCCAGTAAGCAAGGGCCGGGCCGGGCCTCGCGGGGTCCGGCCCTCCTCCATCTCGGGAGCCTGAACGATGTCGCTGGCGGGAAGCCTGATGACCGGCCTCATGCTGGCCTGGGTGCTGGGCGGGACCGTGTGGCTCCTGACCACGCGGACCTACCGGATCACCCAAGTCGGCCGCTTCGCGATGGACCTCCTCGGCTTCCCGGTGGAGCTGACTCAAAGCCTCTTCGGCCGCGGCGGCGTGCCCTACGCCCTTCTCCTGCCCAATATGGCGATCTTCGGCCTTTTCACCTTCGCGCCGATGATCCTCAACTTCTACGTCTCCTTCACCGGCGGCTCCTCGATCATCCTGTTCGAGCGCCCCTGGGTCGGCTGGGAGAAATACGGCGACATCTTCAGCTGCGAGAATTTCCTCGAGCCGCGGACCTGCGAGAACGCCGGCTACAACTTCTTCACCGGCCTCTACAACACGCTCTGGTTCGTCGTGATCCAGGTGCCGATCATGTGCTCGGTCGCCCTGCTCACGGCGATCGTCGTCAACCGCGACATCAAGGGGCGCGGGTTCTGGCGGGCGATGTTCTTCTACCCTGTCATGCTGTCCCCGGTCGTGATCGCCAACATCTGGAACTGGGTCCTGCACCGCAAGGGCGTGCTGAACGAGACGCTGGACGGCGCGACCGGGGCGCTGAACGCCCTTGCCGGGCTGTCGGGCTTCGACATGGTGATGACCGTCTCGCTTGCGGTGATCCTGATGGTGGTGACCGAGCGGGCGCTGCGGTCGGCTTCGGAACCGTCGACGGCCTGGACCGGGGTCTTCGCCGTCATCCTCACCCTGCTGACGGCCTGGGCGAACCCCCTCAGCCTGCTCGGCCTGTCGGGCAGCTTCTGGCTCGGCCTCGCTCTCGGCCTGTTCCTTGTCTGGCTTGTCGCCTCGGGCAAGAGTGCGGCCCGCACCGCGATCATGGGCGCCGCCTTCCTTGCCGCGGTGATGCTCCTGTCGATCCAGTTCTCAACGGTCTTCGACCTTGGCAGCTATCGCCCGAACAACTGGCTGGTGACGCCCAACACCGGCTGGCCCTTCTTCTGGCTGGTCTTCGTCTTCTGCTGGAGCCACATGGGCTTCTACATGCTGATCCTGCTCGCCGGCCTGCAGGCGATCCCGCGGGACCTCTACGAGGCCGCCAAGATGGACGCGACCCGCCCCTGGCGCGCCTTCACCCGGATCACCCTGCCCCTCGTCATGCCGACCCTCACGGTGGTCATCATCCTGTCCCTGATCCGCAGCTTCCAGATCTTCGACGAGGTCTACCTGCTGACCGGCGGCGGGCCGGGGCGCGAGACCTACATGATCGTGCAGAACATCTACGAGGTCGCCTTCACCGACAGCTCGCCCGACTACGGGCAGGCGGCGGCGGGGTCGGTCCTGATGGCGGCGATCATCGCGATCTTCACCTTCGGGCAACTCTGGCTGACACGGAGGCAGTCCGACCTATGACCATGCCCCACGGCCATTCGATCCCGCCCGGCGGCCCGATGCGGCGGCTCACGCGGTTCCTCACCCGCACCTCGGGCCGGGGCGACAGCGCACAGGGCTTCGGCGTGACCGACGTGCTGGCCTACAGCTACCTCGCCTTCGGGGTGCTGATCGTGCTGGTCCCGGTCCTCTGGACCTTCTTCACCTCGATCAAGCCCGAGCGGCAGGTCGAGAATTTCGACACCCGCCTGCTGCCCTATTCCCAGATCGAAGAGGAGATCGCGGGCGTCGGGACACGGGACCTCTGGATCTTCGACGACGGCACGGGGGAGGAGCAGCTGGTCTTCAAGGCCGGCCCGACCCGCAGCGTGACCGACGTGGCCACGCCCGAAAATCCCGACGAGGTCTTCGGCGTGCCGCGGGAAACATTGGAGCCGCTGGAGGAGGTCCGCGTCGCGGTGGAGAACTACCTCGACCCGATCCTCAAACGGAACGGGCAGGAGAATTTCCACTTCGCCACCTATCTCTTCAACTCGGTCTTCGTGACCGTGGTGGCGACACTCATCACCCTCCTCATCAACGCCATGGCCGGCTTCGCCCTGTCGAAATACCGGTTCAGGGGGCGGCTGACCTTCACCATCCTGATCGTGGCGACCCTGCTGATCCCGGCCTCGATCATCCTCGTCTCGCTGTTCTTCGTGGTCTGGTCCTTCGGCATCTTCGGCTCGCTCTGGGGGGTCATCATCCCCGCCGCAGCGACGCCGACCGGGGTCTTCCTCCTCCGCCAGTACATGCTGACGATCCCCGACGAACTGCTGGAGGCAGCCCGCATGGACGCGGCCTCGGAATGGCGGATCTTCTGGCGGATCATCATCCCGCTGTCCCTGCCCGCCCTCTCGGTGCTGGCGATCCTCTCCGTGATCTGGCGCTGGAACGACTTCCTCTGGCCGCTGATCGTCCTCATCTCGGACCCCTCGGCGCATACCCTGCAACTGGGGCTCACCCAGTTCGCCGGAGAGTTCAACACCGACTTCCACTACATCCTCGCCATGACCGTGGTGACCCTTCTGCCGATCACCCTCGTGTTCGTCTGGCTGCAGCGGTTCATCACCACCGGCATCGCGACGACAGGTTTGAAATGACGGGGCTCAAATGACCGACCAGACCCACGCCCTGGAGCTGAAACAGATCCGCAAGTCCTTCGGCAAGGTCGACGTGATCCACGGCATCGACCTCGCCATCGAGGAGGGCGAATTCGTCGTCTTCGTCGGCCCCTCGGGCTGCGGCAAGTCCACCCTGCTGCGCCTGATCGCGGGCCTCGACGACCCCACCTCGGGCGACATCCTGCTGCAGGGCAAGCGGGTCAACGGCATCCCGGCCGCCGAGCGGGGCCTGTCGATGGTCTTCCAGTCCTACGCCCTCTACCCCCACATGAACGTGCGGGCGAACCTGTCCTTCGGGCTGGAGAACATGAACATGCCCCGGGCCGAGATCACGCAGCGCGTGGACGACGCCGCCCGGCTGCTCCAGATCGACCAGCTGATGGACCGCCGCCCCGGCCAGCTGTCCGGCGGGCAGCGCCAGCGGGTGGCCATCGGCCGGGCCATCGTGCGCGAGCCGGTCATCTTCCTCTTCGACGAGCCGCTGTCGAACCTCGACGCCGAGCTGCGCCTGCAGATGCGGGTCGAGATCTCGAACCTGCATGCCCAGCTCGGCAACACGATGATCTATGTGACGCACGACCAGGTCGAAGCGATGACGATGGCGGACCGGATCGTCGTGCTTCGCGGCGGGCGGATCGAACAGATGGGCAAGCCCCTCGACCTCTACAACGCGCCAGCGAACAAGTTCGTCGCCGGCTTCATCGGGGCGCCGCAGATGAATTTCCTGAAGGGCTCGCTCGCGGGGCGGACGGTGACGCTCGACTGCGGGCTGACCAAGGAGGTGCCATTGGCCGAGGAGGCGCAAGGCCCCGTCACCCTCGGCGTCCGCCCCGAGGCGATCGAGGTGTCGCTCGACGGCGCCGGCGACGCGCAGGTGAAAGTGCAGAACTTCGAACAGCTGGGCGCGATCACCTACATCTACACCGCCTTCGACAACGGCGAGACGTTGACGGTCCAGCTCCCCCGCCAGATCCCCCTGACCCGGGGCCAGAGCATCGGCATCGGGATCGACCCCGCCCATGTCCACCTCTTCCACGGGCCGGAGGAACGCGCCCTCGGGATGGCGCGCTGATGCGGGCCGGGCTGATCGGGGCGGGGATGGTCGCGGGGACCTATGCCGCCGCCATCGGCAATTCTCGGACCGTGGACCTGGCCGGCGTCGCCGCACGGACGGACGAGAGCGTCCGGCACTTCGTCGAGAAGCACGCAGAACTCGGCGTCCGTCCGATGACCGCACAGGACATCGCCGCCGACCCCGGCATCGACTTCGCCATCCTCGTGACCCCGCCGAACGCGCGGGCCGAGATCGTCGCGGTCCTCGCAAAGGCCGGCAAGCCGA
This sequence comes from Paracoccaceae bacterium, assembly GCA_024304875.1. Lineage (GTDB taxonomy): Bacteria > Pseudomonadota > Alphaproteobacteria > Rhodobacterales > Rhodobacteraceae > JAMWZF01. The sequence goes on along the minus strand of JAMWZF010000008.1, from coordinate 9,301 downwards.
TCCTGATGGAGAAACCCGTGGAGCGGACGCTGGAAGCAGCCACCGCCCTCGTGGACCTCTGCGAGGCGAAGGGCGTTCCCCTCGGCATCGTCCTGCAACACCGCGCCCGGCCCGTGGTGGCCGACCTGCGGCGGGTTCTCCCCGACCTCGGGGCGCTGCGTATGGTGGAATGCAACGTGCCCTGGTGGCGCGGACAGGCCTATTACGACGAGCCGGGTCGCGGCACCTACGCCCGCGACGGGGGCGGCGTGATGATCTCCCAGGCCATCCACACGATGGACCTGATGCTGTCGCTGACCGGCCCGGTGGCCGAGGTCTCCGCCATGTCCGCCACCACCGGCTTTCACGCGATGGAGGCCGAGGACTTCCTCTGCGCCGGCCTCCGCTTTACCTCGGGCGCCGTCGGCCAGCTCTTCGCCACCACCGCCAGCTACCCCGGCCGGGGCGAGACGATCACGCTGCACTGCGCGAACGGCTCGGCGCACCTGGAGGCCGGGGAGCTGCACCTCAGCTGGCAGGACGGCCGGAGCGAGGTGCTGGGCGCCGCCGCCACCTCGGGCGCGGGGGCGGACCCGATGGCCTTCACCTCGGACTGGCACCAGTCGGTGATCGAGGATTTCGCTGACGCCGTGGCGACCGGCCGCCCGCCGCTGGTGCCGGGCCGCGCCGCGCTGGAGGTGCACCGGTTGATCGACGCTCTTGAACGGTCCGCGAAAGCGGGACAGACCGTCACCGTGGACCCGCCCCGGACCTGATCCGGGGCCTCGACCGACACAGACGTCCCGGATCAAGTTCGGGACGCGAAGCACGAAAGACCATCCATGCCCTTCAAACTCGGCGTCCTCGGCATCGACCATGGCCACATCTTCGGCATGCTGACCGGCATGAAGGCCCAAGGGTGCACCTGCGCCGCCTACTGGACCGACGGTCCGGCGGTGACGGAGGCGAAGTTCGGCGAGGTCTTTCCCGAGGTCGAAAAGGCCGCGGACCGCCGCGCCATCCTCGACGACCCCGAGGTGCAGATGATCCTCATCTCCGCCGTCCCCGCCGACCGTGCCGCGCTGGCGATCGAGTCGATGGAGGCCGGCAAGGACGTGATGGTCGACAAGCCGGGCTGCACGACCCTGGAGCAACTGGCCGCGATCAAGGAATGCCAGCAGCGGACCGGCCGCATCTGGTCGGTCAACTTCTCCGAACGGTTCGAGGTCCGCGCCGCCGCCAAGGCCAGCGAGCTTGTCGCCGCGGGCGCCATCGGCCGCGTCGTCCAGGTCGTCACCCTCGCCCCCCACAAGCAGAACCTGCGCACCCGGCCGGAGTGGTACTTCCAGCGCGAACGCTACGGCGGGATCCTGTGCGACATCGGATCTCACCAGGTGGACCAGTTCCTGCATTTCACCGGCTCGACCTCGGCCACCGTGGCCCATGCCCTTGTCGAGAACACCACCATGCCGGACCATCCCGGTTTCCAGGACTTCGGCGAGATGACCCTCGTCGGAGACAAGGGCCACGGCTACCTGCGCCTCGACTGGTTCACGCCGGACGGGCTGCCCACCTGGGGCGACGGGCGGCTGTTCCTGCTGGGGACCGAGGGCACCATCGAGTGCCGCAAGTACACCGACATCGGCCAGCCGCACCGGACCGACAACCTCTACCTCGTGAACGGAGAGGAGAACGTGCATATCGACTGCCGCGAGACGCCTCTGCCCTACTTCCCGGCGCTGGTCGCCGACGTTCAGGACCGGACCGAGACGGCAGCGCCGCAGGCCCATACCTACCTGACGATGGAACTGGCGATCACCGCCCAGATGAAGGCGGAAGCCCAATGACCCGCACCGTCGTCATTATCGGCGCCGGGATCGGGGCCGAGCATTTGGCGGGCTACGCGGCCCTGCCGGACCTCTTCAAGGTCAAGGCCATCTGCGACCTCGACACCGCCCGCGCCGGGACCGTCGCGGCGAAATACGAGGGGACGGAGGTGGTCAGCGACCTCGCCGCCGTCCTCGCCGACCCCGAGGTGGACATCGTCGACGTCTGCCTGCCGCCCCACCTGCATTACCGGACCTGCGTCGCGGCGCTGGAGGCGGGCAAGCACGTGGTCTGCGAAAAGCCCCTCGTCGCCTCGCTGGCCGAGGCGGAGGCACTGGCGCAGAAGACGCAGGAGACCGGACGGCAGGTCTTCCCGGTCTTCCAGTACCGCTACGGCCTCGGCACCGCGCAATTACACGCCCTGATCGACGCCGGGCTCGCGGGCCGATGCTATGCCGGCAGCCTCGAGACGCACTGGGACCGGCCCGCCAGCTACTACGATGTGGCCTGGCGGGGGACTTGGGCGACCGAAGGGGGCGGCGCCCTCCTTGGCCACGCGATCCATATCCACGACCTTCTGCCCTCGATACTCGGCCCCGTGGCGCGGGTGCATGCGGAGCTGGGCACGCGGGTGAATAGGATCGAGGTGGAGGACTGCGCGGCGCTGGCGATCCGGATGGAATCGGGGGCGCTGATCACCTCCTCGGTTACGCTCGGATGCGCGGAGAACATCAGCCGCCTGCGCCTGATGTTCGAGGGCTTCACGGTGGAGAGCGACCACGCGCCCTATGCGCCCGCCGCGAAGGCCTGGACCTTCACCGCGCGGGCGCCGACGACCCAAGACCAGATCGACGCCGTGCTGGCAGAAGTGGGCGAGGTGCGGCCCTGGTTCGCGGGAATGTTCGAGGCGATGGCGGATGCGCTGGACGGGCGCGGCGGGCGCGAGGTGACGCTGGAGGACGGGCGGCGGAGCCTCGAGTTCGTGACCGCCTGCTACCACTCGTCCCGGACGGGCCAGGCGGTCGACCTGCCCCTGAACGAAAGCCACCCGCTGAAGGGCGGGTGGCTTCCGAAGTGATCTGGTCGGGAAAGGCTTAGCTGCCTTCGCCCTCTTCGGCCTCTTCCTCTTCCATCGCGGGGGCGAGGGAGGCGAGGTAGGCGTAGACGTTGGCCGCGTCGGCCTCGTCACGCAGCTGGAAGGCCATCTTGCCACGGGCGCGGTTGTCGTCGGTGGCCTCGCGCAGCCAGCCGGTCGGGTCCTGGACGTAGGCGACGAAGTTCTCCTCCGTCCACTCCTCGCCGGCCTCGTGCAGGGCCAGGATCGCGTCGGAGTAGCGGAAGTCCTCGACCGAGCCGATGCCGCGATTGGTCACGTTGTAGAGGTTCGGGCCGGTCTGGGCGTTGCGGCCGGCGAGGGTCTCGCCCTCGTCATTCACGACGACGTGACAGGCGACGCACTGGCGCTCGAACACGGTGGCGCCGGCTTCGGCATCGCCGCTGGCGTGGGCCTCGGCGAAAGCGGCACCGCCGGTAAGGCAGAGTGCGGCTGCAAGTGTCAGGGTTTTCATGAGATTACCTCCCTCATATGTCCTGGCTGAACGGTTATCTTGTGCTCGGCCCGAGGCAACCTAGCCCCCTCGTGCCGGCTGTAAAGGGGCTGGCGCGCCTCAGGCGACGGCATGGGCAAGGGCGCATTGCTTCCACAGATGCGACAGGGCCGAGACGAGGTGGTCGATGTCGGCGTCGCTGTGCAGCGGCGAGGGGGTGAAGCGCAGGCGCTCGGTCCCCTTGGGCACGGTCGGATAGTTGATGGGTTGGACGTAGATCCCCCATTCCTCCATCAGGTAGTCGGCCAGCATCCGGGTCTTGACCGGGTCCTTGATCATCACCGGCACGATGTGGCTGTCGTTCACCATGTGGGGGATGCCCTCGGCGTCGAGCCGGGCGCGCAGGCGCGCCACCTGCCGGCGCTGGCCCTCGCGCTCGGCCTGGCTGTCCTTGAGGTGCCGGATCGAGGCGCGGGCGGCGCAGGCCACGGCGGGCGGCAGGGCGGTGGTGAAGATGAAGCCGGACGCGAAGGACCGGATGAAGTCGCAGAGCGTCGCGGAGGCGGTGATGTAGCCGCCGACGCAGCCGAAGGCCTTGCCCAGCGTCCCCTCGATGACCGTGATCCGGTCCATCAGCCCCTCGCGCTCGGCCACGCCGCCGCCGCGCGGGCCGTACATGCCGACGGCGTGCACCTCGTCGAGGTAGGTCATCGCACCGTGCATCTCGGCCACCTCCACGATCTCGCGGATGGGGGCGATGTCGCCATCCATCGAATAGACGCTCTCGAAGGCGACGATCTTGCAGGCGTTGGCGGGCAGAGCCGCCAGCTTGCGGTCGAGGTCCTCGGCGTCGTTGTGCTTCCAGATGACCTTGTCGGCCCGCGAATGGCGGATGCCTTCGATCATGCTGGCGTGATTCATGGAATCCGACAGGATCACCGCGTTGGGCAGCCGCGCGCCGAGGGTCGACAGGGTCGCCCAGTTCGACACGTAGCCCGAGGTGAAGAGCAGCGCCGCCTCCTTGCCGTGCAGGTCCGCCAGCTCGGCCTCCAAGAGCAGGTGGTCGTGGTTCGTGCCCGAGATGTTGCGCGTCCCCCCTGCCCCGGTACCGGTCCGGCGGACGGCCTCGCACATGGCGTTCACGACCTTGGGGTTCTGCCCCATCCCGAGGTAGTCGTTCGAGCACCAGACCGTCACCTCCCGCTTGCCGTCGGGATGGTGGTGCGCGGCGCGGGGGAACTTGCCCGAGGCGCGCTCCAGTTCCGCGAAGTAGCGGTAGTTGCCGGACGCCTTCAGCGCGTCGAGCTGCTCGGTGATGAGGCTGTCAAAGTCCATGGGACCTCCCTGTCTTTGGGTCGGTGTGTGCGGCGGGAAGCATCCAGCGCCAGAGCCGCGCGTCGGGCAGAGGCAGAACCATCAGCCAGTGTTCGAGAAGGGCCAGCGCCGAGAGCGCCGTCAGAAGGGCGAAGCCCACCGCCTGGGCTTCGGTCGGGGCCGAGATCAGCCGCTCGATGAAGCAGGCGACGGCGAAGCTGAGGGCGGTGATCGCGATGGGAAAGGCCATCGTGATCGGACCCTGCCGCAGGTGCGATTTCAGGTGCGTCAGCGGGCCGGGGATGAATTCGAGGTTGATCCGGGGGACGCCGAAGAAAAGGTTCAGCTTGGCCGAGATGCGGGCGAAGAAGAGGATGCCGTATGTCCAGACGGCCACCGTGTTGGGCTGGCCGTGGACTGCGACGACAACCGCCAGCAGGCCGGTGAGAAGAAGCAGTTCGTGGTGCGCCAGCGTCTGCCAGGCCGCCCAGAACCGACGCTGGCCGGTGACGCCCGGCAGTGCAGGCCGCGGCTCCGGCCCGGTGATGACGCCGGTGAGGAACGCCATCTCGATCCAGCCCCAGACCGCGAGCGCGCCGAGGAAGCCGGCGTAGATACCGGTGAGGGAGGTGTCGGCGGCCGAGACGATGACCGCCGCCGCGCCGAGGGCGAGCAACGGCACCGAGAGGACCACCGCCCGCCGGTAGGCGGCCCCGCCGGAGCGGTCCGCCAGCCGGATGACAAGCAGGATCGCCCCGGTGAAGAACCACCAGGCAAGCACCGCAAGCAGGATGGCGCCCCAGACCGAGGTCATGCGGGGCGCCCCTGCGCGTTATGCGAGCGCTGGCTCAATAGGCCGGCTCCATGCGGGTGCTCTCGGGCACTTCGCTCGGGATCGACGGGATGAACAGAAGCGACAGGAAGGCCGCCCCCGCCTTGGCGCTGCCCGCCCACTGGGACAGCTTGGCCCCCATCCCGCTCCGCTTCTTCGCCGCCGCGATCTGGCGGTTGGCGCGGTCCAGCCGCTCCAACCCGCGGATCCAGCGCGGATGGTCGATGTCGAGGGTCAGCGGGAAGACCTGGCGGCTGATCTCGGAGGTCTTGCGGAACACCTCCTGCCCGTACCAGGCCGGATCGACGTCCAGCGCGGCGTGGAAAGCCGGGCGCTGGTGGTCGCGCACCCACATGGTCGAGAAGACCGCCGTGAGGAAGAACTTGATCCAGAGTTTGTTGACGCCCGAGGTCAGCTTGGGGTCGGACTTCATCAGCAGGGCGAAGGCCTCGCCGTGGCTGAACTCGTCGTTGCACCATTCCTTGAACCACTTGAAGATCGGGTGGAACCGCTTCTCGGGGTGCGCCTCGAGGTGGCGGTAGATGGTGATGTAGCGGGCGTAGCCGATCTTTTCGCTCAGATAGGTGGCGTAGTAGATGAACTTGGGCCGGAAGTAGGTGTACTTCTTGGCCTGGGTCAGGAACCCGAGGTTCACCGCGATGCCCGCCTCGCGCAGTGCATCGTTGATGAAACCCGCGTGCCGGGCCTCGTCCCGCGCCATGAGCTGGAAGAGGGTCACGATGTCCTCGTTCGAACCCCGCCGCTTCATCTCCTTGTACAGCACGCAGCCCGAGAACTCGGCGGTGCAGGACGAGATCAGGAAGTCGATGAACTCGGCGCGAAGCTTGGGCTCCATCCCCTCCCAGTCGATATGGTCCCAGTCGGCGTTCTTCTTGAAATGGCCCTTGTTCGGGTCGGACTTCATCCGCGCGATCAGGGCGTCCCAGTCGGCCCGCACCGGCGAGACGTCGATGGCGTCCATCTCGTCGAAATCGGTGGTGTAGAAGCGGGGGGTCAGCAGGGTGTTCTGCATCGCCACTTCCGTCGCGGCGGTGCTGTCCACGGGGCCGTCGAAGTTCTGGGCGTTCAGGCCCTCCTCGGCGGTCTTGGCGTCGGCGGAATGTTCGATGCTGCGGGTGGGCGCGTTCATGACAGGGCCTCCTCGGAGAAGGAAAATTCGCACAGCTCCATGAACTCGAAATCGCCGGTGGCGCGGGTCCAGAGCCGTTCGATCCCGCTGGCGCGGGTGATGATCGCGGTGCGGTCCTCGCTCACGATCTCGCCGTAGGGGGCCATGATCTCGCTCCCCTGCACCTCGACCGTGTCGCCGGGGCCGACGACCGACCCGTCGTTGAAGCGCACATGCGCCGAAAGCTCGTCGAAGCGGTGGCTGATCGTGACGGTACAGGGCACCGTCTGCCGTTCTCGTGTCAGTAGTCCCATGTCGTTGTTCCCTTTGCGGTTGAGGTCCGGACTGGCGAGGCCCGGACAGGTGGTCAGTTCAGAAGCTTTGCGAAGGCGGCGATGTTGTCGGCGCCGTAGCCGATCAGCTCGATGGTGAAGTCGGTCTCGGGGTCGAGGACGGCGATGTTGCCGTTCGTCCGGCGGACGATGTCGACGGGCGCGGCGGGGTCGGCGCCGTGCACCATGCGGCGGCGCTCCAGGATGCGCCCGATGACGCCGTAGAAGCCGCCGAGGTTGTCGTCGGAGCTGGCGATCCGGGTGCCGTCCTCGAAGACGTCGTAGGTGCCGAGGCCGCGGGGTTCGAGCGTCACGGTGCGGCTCTGCACCACCGGCGCCTCGACCAGGACCCCGGTGTTGGGGTGCCCCGAGATCTGGGCATAGGCGACGATCGCGAGGGCGAGGGCCATGAGGCCGAACATCGCCCGGACGAGCGCCCGGGGGACCATCTCGCGGTCCCGGAACTTCATCTGGTCGGCAAGGCTCATGGCGCTCACTCCGCGGCGACGGCGGCGCGGGCGGGCGCCACCTGGGGTTCGTTGACGCGGGCCTCGGCGGCCTCGGCGAAGATCTCGGCGACGCGGTCCACGTCAGGGATGCAGCGCAGGGCTGGCTGGGTGCGGAAGACGAGCGGCCGGACGTGCGGCCAGGTCATCAGGTAGCTGATCCGCGCCCCGCCCAGCGTCTCGAAGGCGATGGTGCCGAAGCCGCCCCCCCGCCGGTCGAGGTGGGCCGAGCCGATCTTCACGAAGGGGATGTTGAGCGTCATGGTCAGCGCCGCGCCGATGCGCAGGGCGACACGGCGGTTCGTCAGCGTGTAGACCGTGGAGCGCGCCTGCACCCAGGCGATGCCGTAAAGGATGAGGCAGGCCGCCAGGCCGAGGACGACGAGAGGCACCGCGTGGACCAGGGCCTCGGCCAGCGGGAACTCGGCGCTCGACACCCCGATGCGCCAGACGGCCAGCACCGCGAAGTAGCCGGCGACCCAGCGCAGGGCCAGCGCCTCCACCGCCAGCCGCCAGGGGTTCGGCGCCCCCTGCCAGAGGATCTCCTCGCCCTCGGGCAGCTTGCCCGGAAGGCCGCGGATCGGTTCGAAGTTGAAATCGTCGTGGTGCATCTCTTTGTCCCCTCGTTGTCGTGCCGGTCCCGCTGGCGAGGCGGGACCGGGCCTTCTAGGTCAGAGCTGGGTGTCCAGCCGGCTCGGGTGGGCGTAGAGCGTGCCGCCCGCGTAGTAGGCGCTGATCTTCTCTTCCTCGAGCAGGGTGATCTGGCCGCTGTCGGCAAGGGTCGGAACCCCTGCGAAGTTCGCGCCGTAGAGCGATTTCACCGTCACCCGGTCGGACTGGATCCGGGCGAGTGTCATCGGGATCAGCCGCTGGCCGGCCTCGCCCTCGGGGTTGAGGTCCATCACCAGGTAGCGGACCAGCTGCTCGGGCACGTCGATCATCATGTCGACGACGCGGCCCACCACCTCGCCGTCCCCGGCGACCACCGCCTTGCCGCGCGGGTCCCGCCCGGCCGAGACGTGGAAGTCGGGCAGCGCCGACAGCGGGCGGATCTTGGCATGGCCGTGGGCGTCGAGCTCAGGCGCGTCGCGGCGCGGGGCCCAGGCGGCGGGGCCGACCCCGTCGACCATCGGATCGCCCGTCGGCAGGTAAGGCGCGCCGCCCGACACCGCCGTCCGGGCCAGGGCCAGGTCCGTGCGGGCATGGGCCGCCTCGTTCTCGACCGAGGGCACCGTCAACGTGCCGCGCCCGTGGGGCAGCTTGAAGGTCTTGGCCGTCGGCATCGGCCAGCCCGAGATGCCGAGGTCCTTGCCGTCGTCATCGACGAGCGGATAGCCCTCGCGCATGTTCTCGCGCTGGATGTAGATGATCAGGCCGGCAAAGAAGATCCAGAAACTCCAGATAGCGATGCTGGCAAGGTCGACGTTGCCCCAGAATGTCACTCCAACCATGGTCTTGGTCCTTTCGGGTTGTCAGGTCGGGAAGTCGGCCAGGCCCAGTCTGGCCGGCTCCCGCAGGGTGAGGGCCCGGGTCCGCACCAGCGGGCCGAGGGCGATGAGGGTGAGGAAGATCAGGCCGATCTCGGTGTGGTAGACGACCGAGTAGCCGGTGGCGGGGTCCGACAGGGCCGGGCCGAGGAGGCCGGTTTCGGCGGCGTGGCCCACGACGTCCCGGACCGAGCCGCCGATGAAGATGGAGAGCCCCGCTGCCGTCGCCTGCGCCGCGCCCCAGGCCCCGAGGGCGAGGCCCCGGCCCGCGGTCGCGCCCGTCGGCACGGTCATGGCGGCGGTCAGCGTGGCCACGGCGAAGAGCCCGCCGCCGAGGCCGATGAGGCC
>JAMWZF010000079.1 GCA_024304875.1 Paracoccaceae bacterium | reverse complement strand
GTTCTGGCCGGCATGGGCGGCTTCGATCCGGTCTTTCGCCAGTCTCTTGAAGACGCCGACCTCAACCTGCGGCTGGCCGCCGAGGGTCATGCCGCGGCGATGGTGCCCTTGGCCAAGGTGCATCTCGGCCCTGCCGAAGGCCGGTCTCGCCGCGAAGAACCGCTGCCGTCGGACCTGCATCAGGTCGGCGCCAGCCTTGCCGTTCTGCTTCGCAAGCACGCGCCGGCGCATACGCATGCGGAGATCGTCCTCGCCGAGCGCCAGGATCGCCGGCGCGCCCTGATCGAGCACATGATCGCCGGCCGGATCGAGCCGCGCGATGTCGGTCGCGCCCTTCGGACCTTCGACGCGGGTATCGCTGATGGAAAAGCCCGCGCAATCGAGCCTGTTCCAAGGCTCCCGGCGCCGGTCGCCGCGTTCCTACCCTTTCCCACGGGCGAGGCGCGACCCGGCAGGACCCGGGTCCTGCCGGCGCGGATCTGGGAGCGGGCGAAGCGGATGCAGGACGCCGCGGCGCTTGCCGCCGCCGGACACGTCCCGACGCTGTACGTCCTGTCGCCCACCGCGCGCCCGCATCGGGTCACCTACCGGCCGGAGGGCTACTGGTTGCACGAAGGAGGCCTTTTCGGACGGTCCCTCTCCAGTGACCCGGCCGTCCGGTACTGGCGGTTCGATCGCCGGGTCGAGAGGGAAGTTTCACTTTTTGCCGGATCGAGGGGTGCCCCATTCGGCAAGTCGCGCTAGGTATGCCAAGGCGCCTGCACCGGCGCCCCCGGGCACCGACATGTTGCCGCCGGGGCGGGCCGTGATAACATCCGGGAAACTTCGGGTCGCTACCGACAGGCCGACCCGCATATTGGGCATAGGACGATTCGGCATGAAAAAGGTGAGCAAGGCGATCTTTCCGGTGGCAGGACTGGGTACGCGATTCCTCCCCGCGACGAAGTCGGTGCCGAAGGAGATCATGACCCTCGTCGACCGGCCCCTGATCCAGTACGCCATCGACGAGGCCCGCGCCGCCGGGATCAAGGAGTTCATCTTCGTCACCTCGCGCGGCAAGTCCGCGCTCGAGGACTACTTCGATCAGGCGCCCGAGCTGGAGCACCAGCTGCGCAAGAAGGGCAAGGACGACCTGCTCGAGATCCTCAAGTCCACCAACATGGAAAGCGGGCAGATCGCCTACATCCGCCAGCACAAGGCGCTTGGCCTCGGACACGCTGTCTGGTGCGCCCGGCGGCTGGTGGGCAACGAGCCCTTCGCCGTGATCCTGCCGGATGACGTGATCGCCGCCGAAACCCCTTGCCTGCAGCAGATGGTCGAGGCCCATGCCGAGACCGGCGGCTGCATGGTCGCCGCGATGGAGGTCGCGCCGGAGAAGGCCTCGTCCTACGGCGTCCTCGACGTCAAGGAGGACATGGGTTCGGTGGTGTCGACCCGTGGCATGGTCGAAAAGCCCGCGCCCGAGGATGCGCCCTCGAACCTTGCCGTGATCGGCCGCTATATCCTGACGCCGCAGATCATGCGGAACCTCAACAAGATCAAGACCGGCGCGGGCGGCGAGATCCAGTTGACCGACGCCATCGCGACGGAAGTCCAGGAGGGCCGGGAGGTCTACGGCTACAGGTTCCGCGGCCAGCGGTTCGACTGCGGGTCCAAGGCCGGCTTTCTTCAGGCCACCGTGGCCTTCGGCCTTGCCCGGCCGGACCTGCGCGACGAACTCAGCGCCTATCTGGACGAGCTGGTCTCGGTCCGCAACGCCGCGCAGTAACGCGTCCTGACGGAGGCGGACCGGTGGCCAGAACGATCCTTGTCACCGGAGGGGCCGGCTATATCGGCTCGCACGCGTGCAAGTCCCTTGCCGCGGCAGGATATACACCCGTCACCTACGACAACCTGAGCACCGGCTGGCAGGACGCGGTCAAATTCGGCCCGTTCGAGCAGGGAGACCTCACCGACCGGGCCCGGCTGGACCAGGTGTTTGCGGCCTGGAGGCCCTCGGCCGTGATGCACTTCGCCGCGCTCAGCCAGGTGGGCGAGTCGATGATCGACCCTGGCACCTACTGGCGCAGCAACGTTGTCGGCTCGCTTACGCTGATCGAAGCCGCCGTGGCCGCCGGATGCCTCGACCTGGTCTTCTCGTCGACCTGCGCGACCTACGGGGATCAGGACGGGGTGGTGCTGGACGAGGCTTGCAGCCAGACCCCGATCAACGCCTACGGCGCGTCGAAGCGGGCGATCGAGGACATGCTGCAGAATTTCGGTGTCAGCCACGGCCTGCGGTCGGTCATATTCCGGTACTTCAACGTCGCAGGCGCCGACCCCGAGGGCGAGGTGGGCGAGCATCACCGGCCCGAGACCCACCTCATTCCCCTCATGCTCGACGCGATCGAGGGCAGGCGGGACGCGCTGACCGTCTTCGGCACCGACTACGACACGCCCGACGGTACATGCGTGCGTGACTATGTGCATGTCATGGACCTCGTCGATGCCCATGTTCTGGGCCTGAAGTGGCTGGAGGACGGCAAGGGAAGCCGGGACTTCAACCTCGGAACCGGAAAGGGATTTTCGGTGCGCGAGGTGATCCGTCACTCGGCCATCCTGACGAACAAGGAGGTTCCGGTGATCGAGGGTCCGCGCCGGGCGGGCGACGCGGTGGCATTGGTCAGCGGCTCGAAGCGGGCCGGGGACGAGCTGGGCTGGACCCCGCACCGGTCGACCCTCGAGGCGATGATCTCGGACGCCTGGCGCTGGCACCAGTCGGGCCACTACGAGAAGTGACACCGGTGTCGGCGTCGGCCTAGTGTGCCCGCGAGGAGAGCAGGGCAATGGCGGCCGGACCCGCACATCACTACAGACTGCGGCTCAGCCGCAAACGTCTGCTCTGGCGCGCCTTTCGAAAGCGGCGGGAGCTGGCTCGGGTGAAGATCGACCGGTCGGCCATCCGCGCCGCGCCCCTCCTTCTCTGCGCCGTCGTCCGCAACGAGGCAGAGCGGCTGCCGTTCTTCCTCGCCCATTACCGCGCGCTGGGCGTGGGGCATTTCCTGATCGTCAGCAACGACAGCAGCGACGGCACGGACGAGATGCTCCGAGCCGAAGCCGATGTCTCGCTCTGGCGGACAGAGGGCTCCTACCGCGAGTCGCGGTTCGGGATGGACTGGGCGACATGGCTGCTGCGTCGTTACGGGGCGGGAAAGTGGACGCTGACCGTCGATGCGGACGAACTGCTGGTCTATCCCGACTGGGAGAGCCGGCGCCTGCCCGAGCTGACCCGCTGGCTTGATGCGCGCGGCCACAGGTCCTTCGGCGCGTTGATGCTGGACCTCTATCCGAAGGGCTCGCCGGACGCCGCGCAGCATGCACCGGGGCAGGACCCGACCGTGGTCCTGAACTGGTTCGATGCCCACGGATACTGGTGCGAAAGGCGAGGGCGGCACGGGGCGGTCAACATCGTCGGAGGCGTCCGGGCCCGGGCCTTCTTTGCCGAAGCGCCCGAGGCCGCGCCGGTCCTCAGCAAGGTACCGCTGGTGCGCTGGAGCCGCCGGTTCGCGTGGTTCAGTTCCACACATGTGCTTTTGCCGACCGGCCTCAACGAGGTTTGGCACCGCCCCCGTCCGACCGGGATCCTGCTGCATACCAAGTTCCTTCCCGGTACCGGCGCGCGGGCGCGCGAGGAAAAGGCGCGCGGCCAGCAGTACGTCAAGCGCCCCGAACATGCCGCCTACTACGACGCCCTGTCGACCGCGCCGGACTTCTGGTCGGACCAGTCGACCGCCTACGAGGGCGCCGGGCAGCTGGCAGACCTCGGCCTGATGCAGCGAGGCGACTGGTCCGGACCTTAGTCCTGGGGCAAGCCCTTGAGCCTTTTCAAGTCGTATGCACCGGGATTATTAACCTTGGCAGGGTATGCCGCCCACGAAGGTCGAGACCATGCCGGACAAGGCGGGCCGATCGCGGCGCGCGGGACGGACAGAGGCAGATCGGCGGTTTGAGGGCACTCGCGACATATCGCATGCGGCTGAGGCGCAAGCGCTGGCGCTGGCGGGCGTTTCGCAAGCGTCGCCAGCTGACCCCGGTGGCCAACCGCACCGCGCAGATTCGATCTTCCGACATTCTCCTGTTCTCGACCTTCCGCAACGAGGATGTCCGCCTTCCCTACTTTCTCAAGTACTACCGTGAGATGGGGATCGACCATTTCCTCATGGTCGACAATGCCAGCGACGACGGCGGCCGGGAGTACCTGGCCCAGCAGCCGGACGTGTCGCTCTGGACGACCGACCACAGCTACAAGCGGGCCCGGTTCGGCGTGGACTGGCTGAACTGGCTGCAATCGCGCTACGGTCACAAGCACTGGTGCCTGACCGTCGATCCGGACGAGTTCTTCATCTATCCGTTCTGCGACACCCGTCCGATCCGAGGCCTGACGGACTGGCTGGACGCCTCGGCGATCCGGTCGTTCTCGGCCATGCTGCTCGACATGTATCCCAAGGGCCGGATCGACGAGACGCTCTACCGCAAGGGCGACAACCCCCTCGACATCGCCAGCTGGTTCGACAGCGGCAACTACTCGATCTACCGCAACCCCACCTACGGCAATCTCTGGATCCAGGGCGGCCCGCGCAGCCGGCTGTTCTTCGAGGACGAGCCCTGGCGCGCGCCAGCCCTGAACAAGATACCGTTGGTCAAATGGCATCGCCGTTACGCCTACATCAGCTCGACCCACATGCTGCTGCCGCGGGGGCTGAACCTGACCTACGATGAATGGGGCGGGGAGAAGGCCTCGGGGATGCTGCTCCACACCAAGTTCCTCGACACATTCGGCGCCAAGGCGTCCGAGGAACTGTCACGCAGCCAGCACTATGCCGCAAGCCAGGAATACAAGGCCTACGCCGCGGGGCTGAAGGACAATCCCGACCTCTGGTGCAAGTGGAGCGAGAAGTACATCAACTGGCGCCAGCTCGAGATCCTCGGCCTGATGTCGAAGGGGAACTGGGCATGACCGGCACCACCGGCATCGTCATGCTGATTCACACTGCCTTCGACCGGGCCGAGCAGGTCCTGCGACATTGGCACAAGGGCGGGTGCCCGGTCGTCGTGCACGTGGACCGCAGTGTCGGCCACGCCGACTATCAGGCCTTCGTGCAGGCGGTGCGCGATCTGCCGCACGTCCGTTTCTCGAAACGGCACCGCTGCGAATGGGGAACCTGGGGGATCGTCGCGGCTTCGATATCGGCGTCGGAATTGATGCTGGAGGCATTTCCGGACGTGCGGCATGTCTTCCTCGCCTCCGGTTCCTGCATGCCGCTCCGCCCGGTGAAGGAGCTGGTGAAATACCTGCGCGACCGGCCCAGGACCGATTTCATCGAAAGTGCGACGACGGCGGACGTGCCCTGGACAGTCGGGGGGCTGGACGAGGAAAGGTTCACCCTGCGGTTCCCGTTCTCCTGGCGCAAGCAGCGATGGATGTTCGACAAGTGGGTCGAGATCCAGCGCCGATACAACCTGCGCCGATCCATCCCCGACGGGATCACGCCACATATGGGCTCGCAGTGGTGGTGCCTCACCCGGCAGACCCTCTCGGCGATCCTCCAGGACCCCCGGCGGAGTGTTTATGACAGCTACTTCAGCAAGGTCTGGATCCCGGACGAGTCCTATTTCCAAACCCTGGTTCGCCTCTACTCGCAGAATGTGGAAAGCCGATCGCTGACCCTGTCCAAGTTCGATTTCCAGGGCAAGCCGCACATCTTCTACGACGATCACCTGCAACTGCTCCGCCGGTCGGACTGTTTCGTTGCCCGCAAGATCTGGCCCCAGGCGAACCGGCTCTACGACACGTTCCTGTCAGAATCCGGCGACGCCATGAACGGGACCGAACCGAACCCAGGCAAGATCGACCGCATCTTTGCCAAGGCGACCGAGCGGCGAACCCGGGGCCGTGCCGGCCTCTACATGCAGTCGCGCCTGCCGAACGAGAACTGGGAGAACGGGTTTTCCTCGGCCCGGTATTCCGTGTTCGAAGGGTTCGCCGAACTGTTCGAGGACTTCGAGAGCTGGCTGGCCCGTGCCACGGGCACGCGGGTGCATGGCCATCTCTTCTCTCCCCTGCGCGCCGAATTCGACGGCCGGCAGGACACCTACGCGGGTGCCCTGTCCAGCAATCCGCAGCTGCGGGACTACAACGCCCGAATGTTCCTGACGAACCTCATCTGGAACACCCGGGGCGAACGGCAGTGTTTCCAGTTCGGCCCCGGCGACAGCCAGTTCGTCAGCTGGGACATGGCAAAGGACCCCAACGCCCAGATCAGCGTCATTTCCGGCGCATGGGCGGTGCCGCTGTTCCTGTCGAACCGCAATTTCGGCGACCTGCGGGCCGAGGCGGCGGAGTTGCAGAAAGTGGAGGCCGAGCACCTGCACGCCCTCCGGTCGCCCTACGCCAAGGCCCGGATCCGCATCTGGACGTTGGCCGAGTTCGTGGAGGCCCCGATGGAGGCGCTGCAGACCGTGATCGACGAGATCGGCGGCGTGCGGCTGAAACGTCTGACCGAGGCGCCGCGGATGGTCGACCTCAAGGGCTTTGGCCAGTTCCTTCAGAACCTCAAGAACCAGGGGATGCACCCCTACCTGATGGGCGACTTCCCTGTAGAGCGCTCGCCCAGCAATGCCCGCACCTCGCGCCGCAAACCCTATCTGGTGAAGTGACCCGATGTCCGAGTTCGATTATTTCGTGGTCTTCGCAGAGATGCGCACCGGCTCCAACTTTCTGGAGGCCAACCTCAACGCCTTCGACGGCATCACCTGTCATGGCGAGGCGTTCAATCCACATTTCATCGGCTACCCGAATTCGGATCGGATCCTCGGCGTCACCAAGGATGTCCGCGATGCCGACCCGGGCATCCTGCTGGCCACGATCCGCGACGACACACCAGGCATCGGCGGTTTCCGGTTCTTCAACGACCACGACCCGCGTGTCCTGCAGCCGATCCTGAACGATCCGCGCTGCGCCAAGATCATCCTCACCCGCAACCCGGTCGAGAGCTATGTCAGCTGGAAGATCGCCCAGGCCACCGGCCAGTGGAAGCTGACCAACGCCAAGCACGCCAGGACACAGGCGGTTCCCTTCGACGCGGCCGAGTTCGAGACTCACCTGGAAGCGTTGCAGGGCTTCCAGGTCATGCTTCTCAACGCCCTGCAGCGCACGGGGCAGACGGCGTTCTATGTCGCCTACGAGGATCTGCAGGACGTGGGCGTGATGAACGGACTGGCGCAGTGGCTGGGATGCGACGCGCGGCTGGAGGCTCTCGACAAGTCGCTGAAGAAGCAGAACCCCGCGCCCATGGCCGACAAGGTCTCGAATTACGAGGCGATGGCGGCGGCGCTGGCGCGCCTGGACCGCTTCAACCTGGACCGGACCCCGAATTTCGAGCCGCGGCGCGGCCCTGCCGTGCCGACCTACGTTGCCGCCGCAAAGGCACCGCTGCTCTACCTGCCGATCAAGGGCGGGCCGGAGCGGGCGGTCCGCGCATGGATGACCGCCCTGGACGATGAGGGAGAGCTGACCGGGACCTTCACGCAGAAAACCCTGCGCCAGTGGAAACGTCGCCATCCCGGGCACCGCGCATTCACCGTGTTGCGCCACCCGCTGGCCCGCGCCCATGCAGTCTATTGCGACAAGATCCTGAGCACGGGGAAAGGGTCCTACCTCGAGATCCGCAAGTACCTGACGCAGGCCTTGTCCCTGCCGATCCCGCAGGACCCCGAGGACCCGGCCTACGACACGGCCGCGCACCGGGCGGCGGTTCTGGGCTTCCTCGGGTTCATCAAGATGAACCTCGGCGGGCAGACGGCGATCCGGGTGGATGCCTGCTGGGCCAGCCAGGCGGCGGTGCTTGAGGGGACGGCAGCTTTCGCGCCGATGGACGTGATCGTGCGCGAGGAGAGAATGGCCGAGGACCTCGCCTATCTCGCCGCGAGCGTCGGGCGCGATGCACCGGTGCCGGGGCAGTCCGATCCACATCACGACGCGCTGGCGGCGATCTACGACGAGGAGCTGGAACAGGCCGCACGGGAGACCTACCAGCGCGACTACGTCACCTTCGGTTTCGGAAACTGGGGATAGGGTCGAGCCGGCCGTGGTCGCACCCCGGACCCCTCCGCGGCCTGTTCAGGTAGCAAGCATCGTGCAAACCGCCGGGGTCCCGGCTCGGGGCCGGGACGGGATCAGGCAGCCTGGCTGGTCTGAGCCTCGGTCAGGATGGTCTGCAGGGTGGCGGGGTCGCTGTTCGAGCGCAGCTTGTTGCAGACGGCCTGGTCCTTGAGGGTCCGGGACACCAGCGCCAGGGCCTTGAGGTGTTCGACCCCAGCATCCTCGGGCGCGAGAAGCGAGAAGACGAGGTCCACCGGCTGCCGGTCGATCGCATCGAAGTCGAGCGGCTTCTCCAGCCTGATGAACAGTCCACGCACCGCCGTCAGTCCGGACAGCCGGGCGTGAGGCAGGGCGACACCATGGCCGACACCCGTGGGGCCGAGCCCCTCGCGCTCCAGCAGGGCCTCGACCACCTTGCCGGCCGGCACACCGTAGCAATCCTCGGCCATCTCGCCGAGGTCGTGAAACAGCCGCTTCTTGCTCGTGATAGAGCCGCGACTCTTCACGGCTTCGGGCGGAAGGAGGTCCGTCAGTCGCATCTGGCTCCCGGGTAAGATGGGCCGGCCTCGGCCGACCGGCTAGCTGCCTGTTGAATTGCGCGGATCGATCCAGCCGATGTTGCCGTCTTCGCGGCGGTAAACGACGTTGATCCCTTCGTGTCCCTCATTTCGGAAGACCAGCACCGGCGCATGGGCCAGCTCCATCTGCATCACCGCCTCGCCGACGCTCAGGGATGGGATCTTGGTCTCCATCTCCGCAATGATCATCGAGGCGACGTCGCCGTCAGGTTCCGTTTCTTCCGTCGTGTCCGATGCGGCGAGGATATAGGACCCTGCTTCGCTGAACGCAACCTGCTGGGGCCGGTCCTTGTGATGGTCTTTCAACCTGCGTTTGTAGCGCCGCAGTTGCTTGTCCATCTTCTCGAGGCAGCTGTCGAAGGCGCCGTAGATCTCGGTCGCGGAGCCCTTTGCCTGGCTTGTCAGGCCGGTGGACAGGTGAACGACGGTCTCGCAGACGTATTCATGACCCGACTTGGAAAACACCACGGTCGCGTCAGTGGGCCGGCCGGCGTACTTTTCGACGGTCTCGCCCAGTTCGGTCTGAACGTGGGTCTGCAGCGCTTCACCGATGTCGATTTGCTTGCCACTGATCTGGTACCGCATGTGTCGTGATCTCCCTTTGATCGACTGGATCAACTCCAGGCCGACAGGCCGGTTCCGCGCGGGGCGCGGCCGGTCGAGAGCTGTCTGCCGGGGGTGTCTGACCGCTCTGTCCTGACCCCGGGCGGCCCCCCTGACAGGGAAGCCCCACGGTGATTGCGGGTCGGATGATGGCTGGTCATTGCCTCCATTTGGCGCGATGCGCCGGGCCCTTGTCAATCGTCATGAAGTTAACGGGTAAAGGATTGCCCAAGGTAGACGCGCCGGACGTTCTCGTCCTGAACGACCTCATCCGTCGTGCCCGACATCAGCACCTTGCCGTCGTGGAGGATATAGGCCCGGTCGACGATCTCGAGCGTCTCGCGAACGTTGTGATCGGTGATCAGCACGCCGATTCCGCGGGTCTTGAGGTCGGCGACAAGATGCCGGATCTCGCCCACCGCGATCGGGTCGACCCCGGCGAAGGGTTCGTCCAGCAGGACGTACCGCGGACCGGCGGCGAGGCAGCGGGCGATCTCGCAGCGCCGCCGCTCGCCGCCGGAGAGGGCCATCGCCTGGGCCCGGCGGAGGTGCTCGATGGAGAACTCGCTCAGCAGCTCCTCCAGCCGCTCGCGCCGCTTGGTCCGGTCGCTCACGGAAATCTCGAGGATCGAGAGGATGTTGTCCTCGACGGTCATGCCGCGAAAGATGCTCATCTCTTGCGGCAGGTAGCCGATGCCGAGTCGCGCCCGGCGGTACATCGGCAGGGGGGTGATGTCCCGTCCGTCGACGATGACATGGCCGCCCTCGGGGTTCACGAGGCCGGCGATGGAGTAGAAACAGGTCGTCTTGCCCGACCCGTTCGGCCCGAGCAGCGCCACCACCTCGCCCCGGTCGAGCGACAACGACACGTCACGGATCACCAGCCGCTTGCGGTAGCTCTTGCGCAGGTTCACGACCCGCAGGCCGACGTCACCCTCGGTGACGGTCAGGTCCGGGCCGTCCGGCGACATGTCTAGTTGCCGTCCTGCTGTTGAAACACGGTGCGGACGTTGCCCGTCATGCGGGCCTGGCCGCTGTCCAGGTTCACGTCCATCCGGTCGGCGCTGATCGCCGTCGCCCCTTGTGTCAGCAGGACCGATCCCTGCATGGCGAGCGTGCCGCTATCCAGATCGTAGGTCGCGGACTCCGCTTCGGCCGCCTCGGTCTCGGTCACGAAGGTCACGCCGCCGGTGGCCTCCAGCCGGGCGATATCGCCGCTGGCGTCGTTGTAGACCACCAGAACCCGGGCCGCCGCGATCCGCAGGTCGCCCTGGCCGATGACGACATTCCCCTCGAATACTGCCTGCCCGCTGTCCTGATCGACCGACAGGTTGTCGGCCGTCACCTCGACGGGTGCGCTGGGGTCGGCGTTCAGCCCACCCACCGTCAGGTTGGTCTGCGCCGCGGGCGCGGTGCCGAGCCAGGCCAGCGACAGGGCCAGCAGGGTCGGGGCGATCAGGGTCGGGATGCGGGTCATTCCGGGCTCTCCTCTTCCGGCGGGAGGTATACCAGCCGGACACCGCTATGGAATAGCAACCTCGTCCCCTGGGTTTCATCCGGTCCCGGCTCGACCGTGAGGCCGCCTGCGGTGATCTCGCCAAAGGGCGCCTGGGCGGCGATCTCGCCCATCGTCTCGACCCGTCCGGTATCGAGCGCGGCGGTGAGGCCCGTCGTCTCGATCTCGTAGCCGGTCGAGGTGCCGATGCGCA
>JAMWZF010000078.1 GCA_024304875.1 Paracoccaceae bacterium | reverse complement strand
GAGGATCACCGCGTCGGCGGCGGAGAGGGGCGTGTAGGTGGTGTCGGCGGGGGGCGGCATGGCGACAACGGTCTCGGCCGCCTGCCGCAGGGTGTCGGCGCGCTGGCCAAGGACCGTGAGGACCGAGTCGATGGTCGCCTGCTGGCCCTGCCGGGTGTCGGCGTTGGAGCCGTCGAGCGTGGGCAGGACGACGGACTGGGAGAGGTCGTTGGCCGCCCGCACGACGAGAGGCGCGACGGAGAGCTGTCGCAGACGCGTGATGATGTTGGCGAGGCGGACGGCTTCTTCGGAGAACAATACCGAGCGCTGCTCGACCGAGCCGCGCTCGACCGTCAGCGCCCGCATCCGGGACAGGACCGCGTTGCCCTCGGCGAAGGCCTGGTCGATCAGGGGCTGCTGGGTGCCGATCTGGTCCTCGAGGACCGCCAGTTCGTCCGCCTTCTGGATCAGCAGGCGGAAGACGGCGCCTTGCCCGGCGAAGCCCGAGAGGTTGCCGGTCGCCTCCTGCTCGGAGAGGTCCTCGAACCCCTGCCGGGTGCGGGCCACGTCGCGCTCCAGCCCCTGCGCGGCGAGGGCGATGGCGTTGGCCTGTTCGAGGGCGGTCTGGTAGTCCTGCACCGTCTCGGCCATGTGCTGTTCGACCGCCGCCGCGCCGGCGAGGGCGGCAGCGTTCAGCCAGGAGGACATGGCGATGATCGCGACGGACCCCGCCAGCATCGACAGGAACAGGCCGATGCGGGCGCCCGCGGTGCGGACCGCCGGAAGCAGGCGCATCATGTAGGACCAGAAGACGAAGATCCCGACCGACACCGCGATGGAATAGGCGATGGCGGCGAAGAAGCTGAGCGCGCCGGTGTCGTCGAGGAGGGAGGAGACGCCGAGGTAGGTGTAGATCCCCGAGGCGACGGCGAGGACGCCGAGGGCAGCGCCGGTGAAGCTGTCGAGCCAGGTCAGATGACCTTCGAGTTCGCGCGAATAACGCACGCCGCGCGCCTCGCTGCGGCTGAGGTTGTGGTCGTCCATCGGCGCGGGGTCCCCCTGACAGGTCAGGGAAGCGACGGTATCCGGCAGGGCGGATTGGTCAAGGTCTGCATCACGCGGGCGTTAGCGGCCGCCCTCGGCTCCGTCGAAGTTTGAAGCGGACCTTCTGGCCGGATGCAGCGAAAGTCTTGAAAGAGCCCGAACTGCCTAATGCTGCGTTATGCGCGAAGCTCAGCTTCAGCGTACCGGTAGGACGACCGGCGGGTTGTTAGCTTCGTCCTCGCCACTCGACTTCACAAGGGTGGACGCATTGTCGGTTCCATCCAATTGCCGTGTCGGGGCCTGCCGAGTGACCCCCGACCTTGATATACAAAGGCTAGGCATAAGACACTGGCCAGGTATTCCGCCTTGGGCGTGGCTTAGGCGGCGCGGCGGCGCAGCGCGGCGAGCCCCCCAAGGCCAGAGAGAAGCAGAACGATCCCGGCCGGGAGCGGTACGACAGCTGCCTCGTTGACGAAATTGCCACGAATTGCGGCGCCATTGTCCGGACCGTAGGTCGGCCCACCCGGCGAGTCGAAGGTAAACGTGACACTATTGGCGGTCACGCTGCTGACGGAAAGGTTCGTCAGGGAACCGCCGGTCAGGGTAAACCCGGTCAAAGCAGCACCACCTGAGAAATCCAGATCGCTTAGGACAAGCGTGTTGAAGCCGTTGAAGAGGCCGCCATTGTCGAAGAACGTGAACTCAGTTCCGTCAGATCCGCCATCGAGGTCGAACGTGAACACGCCGATACTCAAGTCAACGCCGGAGCCGACTAGAATGTTGGCGTTCACAAGGCCGTTCGGCTGAAGCTCGATCTGGACGGTATCACCGGTCAGCGTCGCGGCGGAAAGTGGTGCGGCGAGGCCTATAGACGCAAGGAGCGCAACGATAATTGTACGCATTGTGGAAATCTCCGATAGCTAAATTCATTTTTTTTTGCAGTAGAGCAGAACCCAGACCGGGTTGTCTACGTTCTCATGATCCCTTGAGGACTGGCGTTGCTGGGCATGAACCGGGATAGCCAAGTTAGTGCTTCTGATGGGCCAGTTACGCGTGTAGCCTGGAACTGGCGCCACCAAGAGCCAACAGCAGCTTCGTCTGCCCTGCCGCCGTTTGTAGCCGTCGCAGCGAAAGGCCGCTTCGGCGTAGCGCGCCGGCCCGAGGCGAGACCTGACGCATGTGTCAGACTTAACGACGCCGCGCTCAATCGCGCCGCGCGTTAGCGGAAGTCGAAGCCCTGGCCACGCCGTTGCTGCCAGATCTTCTCGCCGATCAGGCAGTCGTAGGGGGCCTCGGCCTGCACCGGGATGATCGTTGCCTCACCGGGATCGGGCGTCCGCCCCGCGATCTCCAGCACCAGCTTGCGCTCCACGGCTTCGGCGAAATCCTCCCAGTCGTAGACCGGCAGGACGAAGGCGCCGGGGCCGCCGGTGACGCAGGCGGAATAGTAGCGGTCCAGCGCCTCGACCGACCAGCCATCGTAGCGCCCGTCGCGGGTCATCAGCGGCAGGCCGTTGATGACGATGCCGCGCAGGAGCGCCGCGTCGCGGGCCTGCACGACCGGGCCGCCCTGGTTGTTCGGCCCGTCGCCGGAGATGTCGATGACCCGGCGCAGGCCCGAATAGTCGTTGGTCTCGAGCGAGGTCATGCCCCAGTCCAGCGCCGAGGTGATCGAGGTGCGCGAGAAGGTGTAGGCCGAGGAGGCGAGAAGCGTCTCGGCCATGTCCTCGGCCGTCTCGGGCCCGTCGATCAGGGCCCAGTCGATGACCACCCGCTCACTCCCCGCGCCGGCCCATTCGACGTAGGACACCGCGATCCGGCCGATCATCCCCTCGGCCACGGCTCCCAGCACGGCATCGGACTGGAAGGCGGCGGCGTAGCCCTGTTTCTGGATCCCGATCTCGTCCAGCGACATGGAGCGGGAGACGTCGACCATGAGCAGAAGCTCCACGTCGACCTCGATCCTGTCCTGGGCGTGGGCGGGACCGGCGAGCAGGGCCGCAAGGATGAGGGCAGGGCGCATGGGTCCAGTCTGCGGGCCGGGGCGCGCCTGTCTACCCTGCGGGCGGCTGTGCGGCCCGTGCAGGGCATCACAACCGCGTGTCAGCCGCCCCGGCGGTCAGTCGTGGACGGTGACGCGAGGCCCGGGTGTGCCCGGTAGTGGGCGAGGCGGCTTTCGAGGTCACCGACGTGCAGCTCAAGTTTCCGGCCGTCGGGGTCGAGAAGGTAGAGCGAGGCGCCCTCGCTGCGGTTCTCCTTCCAGCGGGGCAGGTCCGCGAGGGCATCCAGGTCGGCCGCATCGGCGGTGAGGGCGAAATGGCTGTCGTCCGTCCCCGCGTCCGGCGTGCCGAGTTCGAGGCAGAGCCAGAGGCCACCGAGGTCGAGGTAGGCGCTGCGCGGGCCGCGGGCGCGGAGCTTGCCACCCAGGCGCCCGCCATAGAAGGCGAGCGCCCGGTCCAGGTCGGCGGTGACAAGCGTCAGGTGATTGAGGCCCTGCGCGGGCATCAGAAGTTGCGCTCGCCGTCCTGCTGCCAGGGCTTCACCAGGTTGCCGAAGCGGGTGAACTGCGATTCGAACGACAGCTCGACCGTGCCGATGGGACCGTGCCGCTGCTTGCCGATGATGACCTCGGCCTTGCCGTGCAGGCGGCTCATCCGCTCCTGCCAGGCGGCCATCTCGTCCAGCCGATCCTCGGAGGGTTTCTCGCGCTCGGCGTAATATTCCTCGCGGAAGACGAACATCACCACGTCGGCGTCCTGCTCGATCGACCCCGATTCCCGCAGGTCGCTGAGTTGCGGGCGCTTGTCGTCCCGGCTTTCGACCTGGCGCGAAAGCTGGGACAGGGCGATCACCGGGATGTTCAGTTCCTTGGCGATGGCTTTCAGGCCCATCGAGATCTCGGCGATCTCCTGCACCCGGTTGTCGGCGGTGCCGCGCAGAAGCTGAAGGTAGTCCACGATCATCACGTCGAGGCCGTGGGTCCGCTTGAGTCGCCGCGCCCGCGCCGCGACCTGGGAGATCGGCAGGGCCGGCGTGTCGTCGATGAAGAGGGGGCAGGCCTCGAGCTCCTTGGCGGCGTCGACGAAGCGGCGGAACTCCACCTCGTCCATGTCGCCCTGGCGGATCTTGTGCGAGGAAATGGAGGAGGCCTCGGCAAGGATCCGGCCCGCCAGCTGCTCCGCGCTCATCTCCAGCGAGAAGAAGCCGACAACGCCGCCCTCGACGGCCTTTTCCTTGCCCTCGGCATCGGTGCCCTTGCGGTAGGCCTTGGCGATGTTGAAGGCGATATTGGTGGCCAACGACGTCTTGCCCATCGACGGACGCCCGGCGAGGATCAGAAGGTCGGAGGGGTGCAGGCCCCCCAGTTTCTGGTCCATGTCGGTCAGCCCGGTGGAGATGCCGGCGAGGCCGCCCTCGCGCTGGTAGGCGAGGTTGGCGATGTTCACGGCGTCGGTGACCGCCTTGAGGAAGCTTTGGAAGCCGCTCTCGGACTGGCCCTGTTCGGCCAGCTTGTAGAGGGTCTGCTCGGCCTCGACGATCTGCTCCTTGGGGTCGCTGTCGACGTCCATCTTGGCGGCCTTGCCGGCGATGTTCTGGCCAACGGCGATCAGCTCGCGCCGGATCGCGAAGTCGTAGATCATCTGGGCGTAGTCGCGCGCCGCGTAGGACGAGATCGCCGCGCCGGCGAGGCGGACGAGGTAGGCCGGACCGCCGAGTTCGGCGAGGCCGGGGTCGTCGGCCAGGAAGGCCTTCAGCGTCACCGGCGAGGCCAGCGCGTTCTTCTGGATCCGCGCGGCGGCGGTCTCGTAGATCAGCTGGTGCACCGGGTCGTAGAAATGGTGCGGCCGGATGATCGACGCGATCCTGTCGAAGATGTCGTTGTTCGTCAGGATCGCGCCGAGGAGTTGCTGCTCGGCCTCGATGGAGTGCGGAAGCTCGCCCGTGTCGGCGGCCGCGACTCCCGTCGCGTTGAAGTGCGTGATCTCGTTCATGCTCGGTTTTGCCTGTCCCTTGAGAAGGGGGGATTAACACTCGGCTAACGATTTGCGCTATCTGGAAATCTCGGTGGACAAGCCTGTGTGCGACTCTGTCAACCTGGATATCCGGGGCGCAGGTTCTGCAACATCTAGCAGAGAATGACGACGATGTCACAACATCTGTGATCCGTGCTGCGGACCTTGATCGATTCTGGGATGATTTCACCCACAGAGCTGTGCACAGAAATCTTGAGGACCCGGCGCCCGGTCAGGGATGGGCGGCTTGCCAGCCCGTGGGATCGTTCAGGAATTCCTCGACGGCGTCCAGGGTTGCGCCGTCGAAGTCGCCGCCCGCGCGCGCCTCGGCCAGCACGTCCCACCAGGTGCAGAGGTTGAGCAGGTCGATTCCCTCGGCGCGCAGGGTATCCCGCACGCCGGGCAGGATATCGTAGAAGAAGACGACCGCGGTGGCAGAGCACCGGGCCCCCGCGGTGCGGATCGCCTCGACGAAGGAGAGCTTGGAGCCGCCGTCGGTGGTGAGGTCTTCGACCAGCAGGATCTCGTCGCCCTCGGACATCTGGCCTTCGATCCGGGCATTCTTGCCGTAGCCCTTGGGCTTCTTGCGGACGTAGGTCATCGGGCAGCCGAGGCGCTCGGCCACGAAGGCGGCGAAGGGGATGCCCGCCGTCTCGCCGCCCGCGACGCCGTCCAGCCGGTCGCCGTAGTGGGCGCGGATGACGGCGGCGAGGTCGTCCATCATCTGGGCCCGCACCCCGGGGAAGGAGATGATCCGCCGGCAGTCGACGTAGGTCGGGGCCTTCTTTCCGCTGGCGTGGGTGAAGGGCTCGTCCGCGTTGAAGCTGACCGCCTTGATGTCGAGCAGGCCGCGAGCGGTGCGGCGGGCGATGGCACCCATATCGAGGTTGGATGTGTCTATCTCACTCATGGCGCCCTCTTTGTTTCCCCTGCAGCTTCAATATCCGTCGCAGACCCGCTGGCAAGCCCCCGTTTGGAAAGGTTGCTTGACCGTTCGTGCGCCAGCGTACATTTTGATCTTGCTGGACACGGGTTCCATTTCGGACCCGCAAGGGGAGACGGTTACATGAGATTTGGTTTGATGGCCGCGTTCTGCGCGAGCCTGCTTTCTTCGCCTGCGCTTGCCGCGCCCATTACGATCGACCTGACGACGGTGGTCGGACCAAACCAGTCGCTCGGGCTGCAGTCCGGCAGCGAGACCGATTTGCCCGGTGGGCTATCGATCCTCGTCAACTCCCTTGCCTGCAACGCGAACTGCAGCTTCGTGCGCCATACGTACAGTCAATTCGGCCTTGGTATCCAGGGCAGCATCCACGGCCCGAATTCGCCAAGGGAAGGTATCAACTTCCGTCTCTTCGGTGTGACAGGGGATTACGTGATCAGTTCCATCGGCCTGAACATCGAAGGCGACCCGGCAGGGCGGCTGGGGCTGAGCTTTGCCGGCCTGACGTCCTCCGCGTACAATCCGATTGTCTACGGCGATACGCCGCGCCGTCCGGACGGAAATCAGAATTTCGTCTTTCAGGCCAATCTCGATCTGTCGGACATGTACACCGACGAGCTGCTCAGTGCCTTCGACCGCAGGTACAACGGCCTCGGCCTGGTCTTAACCAACGATTTTCCGCGGTCGGATGCGCCGAACCAGAACGGATATTACATCCGTTCGATCACCCTGACCGAAGCAAGCGTGCTGCTGTCGGACCCCGATCCGGATCAGAACATCCCGGTGCCGCTTCCCGCGGCCGGCTGGCTCATGGTCGCTGCCCTCGGCGGACTGGCGGCCCTACGCAGGCGGGGCTGAGCCTCGGGTCGAGTTCGGACATCAGCGGCCCGGGCGGGCCGCTGATACCCACCCTCAGGCTTCCACCCGCCAGTGCAGCGGGAAGCCGGGGTCGAAGACGGTGACGGCGCCGTCATCGGTCCCGATGTGCGCCGGACCTTCCAGCGGATCGCCCTTGACCAGGGTGATCGTCTCCTCGTTCGGCGGCAGCTTGTAGAAGGCCGGTCCGTTCAGGGAGGTGAACCGCTCCAGCTGTTTCAGCCGGCCCGCCGTCTCGAAGACCTCCGCCAGGCAGGACATCGTGACCGGAGCCGAGAAGATGCCGGCGCAGCCGCAGGGTTCGAGCTTGCGCGCGTCGGTGTGCGGCGCGCTGTCGGTGCCGAGAAAGAACCGCCCGTCGCCCGAGATCGCCGCCTGCACCAGCGCGACCCTGTGGGTTTCGCGCTTGGCCACGGGCAGGCAGTAGTAGTGGGGCCGGATGCCGCCCGCGAGGATCGCGTTGCGGTTGATGATCAGGTGGTGGGTCGTGATCGTCGCGGCGAGGTTCCTGGGGTTGTCGCGGACGTAGTCGACGGCGTCCTGGGTCGTCACATGCTCCATCACCACGCGCAGGTCCGGATTGGCCTTGCGGATGGGTTTGAGCACCTTGTCGATGAAGACCTTCTCGCGGTCGAAGATGTCGATGTCGGCGTTGGTGACCTCGCCGTGGACGCAGAGCGGCATTCCGATCTCGGCCATCTTGTCGAGGACGGGGCGCACCTTGTCGAAATCGCGCACGCCCGAGGCGGAGTTGGTGGTCGCACCGGCCGGGTAGAGCTTGACCGCCGTGGCGATGCCCTCGGCATGGGCGGCGGCGACGTCGGCGGGGTCGGTGTCCTCCGTCAGGTAGAGGGTCATCAGCGGCTCGAAGTCGCTGCCCTCGGGCAGGGCCTCGAGGATCCGGCCGCGGTAGGCCAGCGCCTCGGCGCCGGTGACCACGGGCGGCACGAGGTTCGGCATGACGATGGCCCGCCCGAAATGGGCGGCGGAATGCGGCGCCACGGCGCGCAGCATGGCGCCGTCCCGCAGGTGCAGGTGCCAGTCGTCGGGCCGACGAAGGGTCAGCCGGGTGATGGGATCGCCGGACATTTCGGCAAGCGATACCTTCTTGCGCCAAGGAGTGCCAGCCGTCCCTTGCGCGGGTCCGGCGGGCCGGGAATACTTCCGGGGGACCGTTCGGACCTGCCAGGCCGCCTCCGACAAACCGCTGGGAGACTGTAGATGCTCGGATTCCTCGTCGCCGTCGCCGCCGGCTTCGTCACCCCCTCTCTCGACGCGCCGGTGACCCGGCCCCTGGCGAGAGCCGTCTCCGGCTTTCTGCAGGTCGAGGTGGCCGAGACCCGGCTGGCGAGTTTCATGGTGGCGATGCTGGCTGCCGGGGTTCTGGCGAACCTGCTGCACTCCGGTTCGACCTTCTGGGTCATCCTAGGTGGGGTGATCGGCTATTTTCTGACCCGCCTCGTCGCGGGCGCGAAGACGGCCCTGGACCAGCGCGCGCTCAAGTAGGAAGCCCTCCGGTTCCGGTCGGGACCCGGCCTGTCCCTTGGCATGTCCCTTCGCCTTCGGGTTCGGCGGGTCGGGCAGGAGCCCGCGCTTGGTGTAGTCGTCCAGCTTGCGCTGGAACATCGGCCGGCCCGTGCGCCCGGCCACATCGCGGCACAGGCGCGCAGCCAGGCCGAATCGTTCCGACCTCTCGAGGGTTTGCAGGGTCGTCCTGAGGTAGGGCAGGTGCCTTTGACGGGCCCGCCAGAGCCGGGCGAAGATCGTCTCGTCGAGAACGCCCTCCATCGCCGCCTCGATCAGGTCCTCCATGATGCCCATCTGGTCGAAGTCCCGGTCCATCCGGGACGACATCCGCGGCGCGCGCAGATGCGTCACGTTCGGGCCGTGGAACAGGGCGGCGTGGGCGGCATCGAGACGGGCGCAGGGATCGTGCACGATCCAGGCCCGCTCGCAGGCTTCTATCATGTGCGGCGCAAAGCCGAAGCGGGAGGTGAAGTCGCCCCGGCGCTGGTCGCGGAACCGCGTGTCCCAGCCGGTCACCCGCGGGTCGAGGGTCGCCAGCGGCTGGAGCGCCAGCACCCGCGCGCCGGGGGCCGCCACCGAATAGGCCGCCGCTGCGTATCCGCCCGCGCCGGTGCCGTGGAACAGCACCTCGTCGAAGTCGTCGAAGAAGCCGTCGTCGATCAGGCTGTCGAAATAGGCGTAGATCGCGGGATCGCGGAACCACCCGTCCTCGAGCGACAGGATGGTCAGGGCCGACCAGCCGCTGTCGCGCACGAAGGACCAGCCGCGCGGTTCCTCGCGCGGGTTGGTCTTGCGGATGTGCGGAAGCGTCTCGAAACTGACGATCAGGCTGCGCCCGTCCTCGACGAGCGAGGCGATGTGTCCCTCGCCCAGGGGGAGCGCCGATCCGAACTCTTCGGAGACCGCCTCCAAACGCGACAGCCAGTCCGCCCGGCCGAGGTCGGTCATGTCGGGATCGAAGGCGTCGGGATCGGTCATCTTGGTCCGGAAATCTTGCTAGGCAGTGCGCCTACTTAACCACGATTCCGTGGCGGGCAAAGAGCCCGCACGGGTCCTTTCCGAGGCAATATGAGGGCGAGTTTCGGGAACTGGACACAACCTGTGGGCACAACTCGTTGATCTGGCTGATGCGGTTGAAACGGATTTCGTTGTCCGACGGACCGAGCAGATGGACTGTTTCGCGCTGGCCGATTGTCCGTTTCGCGACCCGCCCGGACGACCGGACCCGTGCGCCCGGTTGACTGTCCGGCCGTGCGGGGGTCAGCCTGCCCGGAGGCAGGGGAGGACGATGCATGAAAACGATCGACGAGGTTCAGGCAGCCCTCTCGGGCCAGTCCTACGTCTGCGGGCGGGCCCTTGCGACCGTCGTATTCCTGTCCCTGCGCCTCGGCCGGCCCCTGTTCCTCGAAGGCGAGGCCGGCACCGGCAAGACCGAGATTGCCAAGGCCCTCGCCGCCGCCCTCGGCCGCCGCCTGATCCGTCTGCAGTGCTACGAGGGGCTGGACGCGGCGAGCGCGGTCTACGAATGGAACTTCGCCGAACAGATGATCGCGATCCGCGCCACCGAGGCCGCAGGCGGGGCGGACCGGGATGCGCTGAAGTCCGAGCTTTTCACCGAGGACTACCTGATCGAGCGTCCCCTGTTGCAGGCCATGCGCCCCCAGGACGGCGGCGCCCCGGTGCTGCTGATCGACGAGATCGATCGCACCGACGCCCCCTTCGAGGCCTTCCTGCTGGAGGCCCTGTCGGACTTCCAGGTGACCATCCCCGAACTTGGCACCATCCGCGCGCCCGAGCCGCCCATCGTGATCCTGACCTCGAACCGGACCCGCGAGGTGCATGACGCGCTCAAGCGCCGCTGCCTCTACCACTGGGTCGACTACCCCGACATCACCCGCGAGATGGAGATCCTCCGCGCCCGCGCCCCCGAGGCCGAGGAGAAGCTGAGCCGGGAGGTCGTGGCCTTCGTCCAGAAGCTGCGGACCGAGGATCTCTTCAAGCGCCCCGGCGTGGCCGAGACGATCGACTGGGCCAAGTGCCTGCTGGCCCTCGACGTGATCGACCTCAGCCCCGAGGTGATCGCCGACACCATCGGCGCGCTGCTCAAGTACCAGGACGACATCCAGCGGCTGGAGGGGTCGGAGGCGAAGCGCATCCTCGACGAGGCCCGGGCCGAGATTGCCTGAATACGCCCCCCTCGACCTGCCGGACGACCCCAAGCTGGCGCGCAACATCGTGCATTTCGCCCGGGCCTTGCGCCGGGCGGGCTTGCCCGTGGGGCCGGGGCGCGTGGTGGACGCGGTGCGGGCCGTCGCGGCGGCGGGCTTCACCGAGCGGGCGGATTTCTACCACGCCCTCGCCGCCTGTTTCGTCTCGCGGCCCGAGCACCGGGCTGTCTTCACCCAGGTCTTCCGCCTCTACTGGCGCGACCCGCGGTACATGGAACAGATGATGTCGATGATGCTCCCCTCGATCCGGGGCGTGGCCGAGGAGCGCCGGACCCGGGCGGCCGAGAAGCGGGCGGCGGAGGCACTGCTGGACGGGCAGGGCAAGCGGCCCGAAGAGCCGCAGGGCGAGGAGGTGCAGCTGGAGATCGACGCCAGCCAGACCGCCAGCGGGGAAGAGCGGCTGCGCACCCTCGATTTCGAGCAGATGAGCCTCGCCGAGATGGCGGCCGCCCGGCGGATCCTGGCCT
>JAMWZF010000077.1 GCA_024304875.1 Paracoccaceae bacterium | reverse complement strand
AGACGGTGTCGATGACCTGCTGGACCTCTTTCTTGCGCAGCAGCCGGTTGACCAGGTCGAAGGGCGCCTTGGCATTCAGCGGCAGAAGCGCGCCAAGCCGGACCCGGCCGGGGGTGGTCTCGAACCGCTGCCAGACTTCCTGGCCTTCCTCGTCGATCTGCTTGACCCGGCAGGTGATGTTGGCGTGCAGGTGCACTTCACCGGCGTTGAGGGCGTGCTCGACCTCTTCGACCGACCCGAAGGCCATGCCTTCACCCTTCATCCCCTCGCGGGCGATGGTGGTGTAGTAGAGGCCGAGGATCATGTCCTGCGACGGCACGATGATCGGCGCGCCGTTGGCGGGCGACAGCACGTTGTTCGTGGACATCATCAGGACGCGGGCCTCGAGCTGGGCTTCCAGCGAAAGGGGCACGTGCACGGCCATCTGGTCGCCGTCGAAGTCGGCGTTGAAGGCCGAGCAGACCAGCGGATGCAGCTGGATCGCCTTGCCCTCGATCAGGATCGGCTCGAAGGCCTGGATGCCGAGGCGGTGCAGCGTGGGCGCGCGGTTCAGAAGGACCGGGTGCTCGCGGATGACCTCGTCAAGGATGTCCCAGACTTCGGGGCGCTCTTTCTCGACCAGCTTCTTGGCCTGCTTGACGGTCGACGACAGACCCTTGGCCTCAAGCCGCGAGTAGATGAACGGCTTGAACAGCTCGAGCGCCATCTTCTTCGGCAGGCCGCACTGGTGCAGCTTGAGCTCCGGACCCGTCACGATGACGGACCGGCCCGAGAAGTCGACCCGCTTGCCGAGAAGGTTCTGACGGAACCGGCCCTGCTTGCCCTTGAGCATGTCGGACAGGGACTTCAGCGGGCGCTTGTTGGCGCCGGTGATGACCCGGCCGCGGCGGCCGTTGTCGAAGAGGGCGTCGACCGATTCCTGCAGCATCCGCTTTTCGTTGCGGACGATGATGTCGGGCGCGCGCAACTCGATCAGCCGCTTCAGGCGGTTGTTCCGGTTGATGACGCGGCGGTAGAGGTCGTTGAGGTCCGACGTGGCGAACCGGCCGCCGTCCAGCGGGACGAGCGGGCGCAGTTCCGGCGGGATCACCGGGATCACGGTCAGGATCATCCACTCCGGGCGGTTGCCCGACTCGATGAAGTTCTCGACGATCTTCAGGCGCTTGATGATCTTCTTGGGCTTCAGCTCGCCGGTGGCTTCCTTCAGCTCTTCGCGCAGCTGCTCGGCAGTGGCCTCGAGGTCGATCATCGACAGCATCTCGCGGATCGCTTCCGCACCGATGTTCGCGGTGAAGGCGTCCATGCCGTAGGCGTCCTGCGCGTCGAGGAATTCCTCCTCGGTCATCAGCTGGCCGTAGCTGAGGTCGGTCAGGCCCGGCTCGATCACGACGTAGTTCTCGAAGTAGAGAATCCGCTCGAGGTCACGCAGGGTCATGTCCAGCATCAGGCCGATGCGGGACGGCAGCGACTTCAGGAACCAGATGTGCGCGACGGGCGCGGCCAGTTCGATGTGGCCCATGCGCTCGCGGCGGACCTTCTGAAGGGTCACTTCCACGCCGCACTTCTCGCAGACGACCCCGCGATACTTCATGCGCTTGTACTTGCCGCAGAGGCACTCGTAGTCCTTGATCGGGCCGAAGATCCTGGCGCAGAACAGGCCGTCGCGCTCGGGCTTGAAGGTCCGGTAGTTGATGGTCTCGGGCTTCTTGATCTCGCCGAAGGACCAGCTGAGGATCCGCTCGGGGCTCGCGAGAGACACCTTGATTTCGTCGAACACCTTCGCCGGGGCGACGGGGTTGAACGGGTTGTTGGTCAGTTCCTGGTTCATGTCATTTCCTTGAAGGAGAAAGGTGCGGGGGAAGAACGAAGATCGTTGGCGATCTTCGGGCAGGAGACCGCTTCGGTCTCCCACCCGGGTTTCGCGACGAAATCCGTTATTCGT
This sequence comes from Paracoccaceae bacterium, assembly GCA_024304875.1. Taxonomy (GTDB): domain Bacteria; phylum Pseudomonadota; class Alphaproteobacteria; order Rhodobacterales; family Rhodobacteraceae; genus JAMWZF01. Next base: position 9,146 of record JAMWZF010000077.1, on the reverse strand, counting down.
CCTCCTCCGCATCCAGGAGTTCCATGTTGAGGCCCAGGCCGCGGACCTCCTTGACGAGAACGTTGAACGATTCCGGCACGCCGGCCTCGAAGTTGTCCTCGCCCTTGACGATGCTCTCGTAGACCTTGGTCCGGCCGGCGACGTCGTCCGACTTGACCGTCAGCATCTCCTGCAGGGTGTAGGCGGCGCCGTAGGCCTCGAGGGCCCAGACTTCCATCTCACCGAAGCGCTGACCGCCGAACTGGGCCTTGCCGCCCAGCGGCTGCTGGGTGACGAGCGAGTACGGACCGGTCGACCGGGCGTGGATCTTGTCGTCCACCAGGTGGTGCAGCTTGAGCAGGTACTTGATGCCCACGGTGACCTGGCGGGCGAACTTCTCGCCCGTGCGGCCGTCGTAAAGGTCGGACTGGCCGCTTTCCGAGAAGCCGGCACGCACCAGCGCGTCGTTCACGTCCGCTTCCTTGGCGCCATCGAAGACCGGGGTCGCGATCGGCACGCCGCGGGTGACGTTGCCTGCCGCCTCGACCAGGTGGTCCTCGTCCATGCCCTCGATGCCCTCGGCGTAGACATCGTCGCCATAGGCGATGCGCATGGCCTCGCGCACCGGGGTCAGGTCGCCGGAGCGCCGGTACTCGCCCAGCGCCTCGTCGATCTGGATGCCGAGGCCGCGAGAGGCCCAGCCCATGTGCGTCTCGAGGATCTGGCCGACGTTCATCCGGCTCGGCACGCCGAGCGGGTTGAGAACGAAGTCGACCGGAGTGCCGTCCGCAAGGAACGGCATGTCCTCGATCGGAACCACGCGGGAGATGACGCCCTTGTTGCCGTGACGGCCGGCCATCTTGTCGCCGGGCTGCAGCTTGCGCTTCACGGCCACGAAGACCTTGACCATCTTCATCACGCCCGGGGGCAGGTCGTCGCCGCGGCGGACCTTCTCGACCTTGTCCTCGAACCGCGCGTCCAGCTGGCGCTTCTGGGCCTCGTACTGTTCGTTCAGGGCCTCCACGTGGGCGGCGTCCTGTTCGTCCTTGAGGGCCAGCTGCCACCATTGGCCGCGGCTGAGCTCGCCGAGCAGGTCCTCGGTGATCTCGGAGTTCGCCTTGACGCCCTTGGGTCCCTTCACCGCGGTCTTGCCGAGGATCATGGTCTTGAGACGGGCGTAGATGTTGCGGTCGAGGATGGCGAGCTCGTCGTCCCGGTCGCGGGACAGGCGCTCGACCTCTTCACGCTCGATCTGGAGGGCGCGTTCGTCCTTCTCGACACCGTGGCGGTTGAAGACGCGGACTTCCACGATCGTCCCGTAGTCGCCCGGGGGCAGACGCAGGGAGGTGTCGCGGACGTCGGAGGCCTTTTCCCCGAAGATGGCGCGGAGCAGTTTCTCCTCCGGCGTCATCGGGCTTTCGCCCTTCGGGGTGATCTTGCCCACGAGGATGTCACCGGGGCCCACTTCGGCACCGATGTAGACGATCCCGGCTTCATCGAGGTTGCGCAGGGCCTCCTCGCCGACGTTGGGAATGTCGCGGGTGATCTCTTCCGGTCCAAGCTTGGTGTCACGGGCGGCGACTTCGAATTCCTCGATGTGGACCGAGGTGAAAACGTCGTCCTTCACGATCCGCTCGGAGATCAGGATAGAGTCCTCGTAGTTGTAGCCGTTCCAGGGCATGAAGGCGACGACCACGTTCTTGCCGAGGGCCAGTTCGCCAAGGTCGGTGGAAGGGCCGTCGGCGACGACCTCGCCCTTCTGGACCATGTCGCCCACCTTCACCAGCGGGCGCTGGTTGATGCAGGTGTTCTGGTTCGACCGCTGGAACTTGCGCAGGCGGTAGATGTCCACACCCGGATCGCCCGGCTGCAGATCCTCGGTGGCGCGGATGACGATCCGGCTGGCGTCGACCTGGTCGATGATGCCGGCCCGGCGGGCCTGGATGGCTGCGCCGGAGTCGATGGCGACCTTGCCCTCGATGCCGGTGCCGACCAGCGGCGCCTCGGCCTGGAGAAGCGGCACGGCCTGGCGCTGCATGTTCGAGCCCATGAGAGCGCGGTTGGCGTCGTCGTTCTCGAGGAAGGGGATCAGCGACGCGGCGACGGAGACCAGCTGCTTGGGCGAGACGTCGATCAGGTCCACGTTCTCGCGGGGCGCGAGCGTGTATTCACCCGACTGGCGTGTGTTGACCATGTCGTTCACGAACTTGCCGTTCTCGTCGAGGTTGGCGTTGGCCTGGGCGACCGTGTGGCGCATCTCCTCGGTGGCGGACATGTAGTGGACCTCGTCGGTCACCTGCCCATCCTTGACCACCCGGTAGGGGGTCTCGATGAAGCCGTACTTGTTCACGCGGGCGAAGGTCGCCAGCGAGTTGATCAGACCGATGTTCGGGCCTTCCGGCGTCTCGATCGGGCAGACCCGGCCGTAGTGGGTCGGGTGCACGTCGCGCACCTCGAAGCCGGCACGCTCGCGGGTCAGACCGCCCGGTCCAAGGGCCGACAGGCGGCGCTTGTTGGTGATCTCGGACAAGGGGTTGGTCTGGTCCATGAACTGCGACAGCTGCGAGGAGCCGAAGAACTCGCGCACGGCGGCGGCGGCCGGCTTGGCGTTGATCAGGTCCTGCGGCATGACGGTGTCGATCTCGACCGACGACATGCGCTCCTTGATCGCGCGCTCCATGCGGAGCAGGCCGACGCGGTACTGGTTCTCCATCAGCTCGCCGACCGACCGGACACGGCGGTTGCCGAGGTGGTCGATGTCGTCGACTTCGCCGCGCCCGTCGCGCAGGTCCACCAGGGCCTTGATGCAGGCCACGATGTCCTCCTTGCGGAGGGTGCGCTGGGTGTCCTCGGCGTCGAGGGCAAGACGCATGTTCATCTTGACACGGCCGACGGCCGAGAGGTCGTAGCGCTCGCTGTCGAAGAACAGGCTGTCGAACAGGGTCGAGGCGGCCTCGACGGTGGGCGGCTCGCCGGGGCGCATGACGCGGTAGATGTCCATGAGCGCGGTGTCGCGGTTCATGTTCTTGTCCTGCGCCATGGTGTTGCGCATGTACGGACCGACCGAGATGTTGTCGATGTCGAGCACCGGGATCTCGGTGATGCCGGCGTCGATCAGGTCGCGGATGGTGCCGCCGATGATCTCGCCGTCCTTGTCCCGCTCGAGCGTCAGCTCGTCGCCCGCCTCGACGTAGATCGCGCCGGTCTCCTCGTTGATGAGGTCGCGGGCGACGTAGCGGCCGGCCAGGTTCTCGAAGGGCACCAGCAGGTCCTTGACCTGGCCCTCGTCGATCAGCTTCTTGACGGTCCGCGGGGTCACCTTCTCGCCGGCCTTGGCGATGACTTCGCCGGTCTTGGCGTCGATCAGGTCATAGGTCGGACGGGTGCCGCGCACGCGCTCGGGGAAGAACTTGGTCACCCAGCCCTGGGGCGTCTTGCCCTTGGACTTCAGGGTGAAGCTGACCTCGTTGTAATAGGCCTGCATGATGTCTTCCTGGTCGAGCCCGAGGGCATAGAGCAGGGTGGTGACGGGCAGCTTGCGGCGGCGGTCGATGCGCGCGTAGACCAGATCCTTGGCGTCGAACTCGAAGTCCAGCCAGGAGCCGCGGTAGGGAATGATCCGGCAGGCGAAAAGGAGCTTGCCCGAGGAATGGGTCTTGCCCTTGTCGTGGTCGAAGAACACGCCGGGCGAGCGGTGCATCTGGGACACGATCACGCGCTCGGTGCCGTTCACGATGAACGTCCCGTTCGGGGTCATCAGGGGCATGTCGCCCATGAAGACGTCCTGTTCCTTGATGTCCTTGACCGACTTGGCGCCGGTGTCCTCGTCGATATCGAACACGATCAGCCGCAGGGTGACCTTCAGCGGGGCGCTGTAGGTCATATCGCGCTGCTGGCACTCCTCGACGTCGTACTTGGGCTTCTCCAGCTCGTACTTGACGAACTCGAGAACGGCGGTCTCGTTGAAGTCCTTGATCGGGAAGACCGACTGGAAGACACCCATGATCCCCTCGCCGTCCATCGGGTCGGGCTGGTCGCCGGACTTCAGGAACAGGTCGTAGGAGGATTTCTGAACCTCGATGAGGTTCGGCATCTCCAGGATTTCACGAATTTTGCCGTAGTACTTGCGAAGACGTTTCTGGCCGAGGAACGATTGTGCCATGCGAGTTGTCGCGCTCCATCTTTGTCATCACCGGCGGGCGGGGCGAGCCGCGGGTGAACCATCAAAGATCAAAAAGGGAGGTCTATTCCTGCGTACCGGCCCAAAGGTGCGCGCCCGACCTCACCCTTTCCAAGGAAACTGCCGAAGGTGTTAACCCCTGCCTTGCGGGGTCTGTTCGGCGGCTTGCTGGGAGAGGATGCTGTTTTTGCTGGTGTTTTCCTGCCCCCGCTGCCGCTCAAACGATACAAGGCGCGAATCAATCGCGCCTGGAAGAAGCTGTTAGTTAGGGGACCGTGCGGCAAAGCGCAACAGGCCGGAGGCGAAAATCCGGCCCGGCGCATCACGGCGCGTTGAGGAGATGATGGTACAAGCGAGCGCGGCTGGCAAGAGGGTGACGGACAGGCGGGCTGCCGTCCGAAAGGAAAGAGGGCGCCCGCTGGGGACGCCCTCCTCAATTCGCAGGATCGGCCCTCGGACCGATCGCACGATCAGGCCAGTTCGACCTCGGCGCCAGCTGCTTCCAGCTTGCTCTTGATCTCTTCGGCTTCGGCCTTGTCGACGCCTTCCTTGATCTTGCCGCCGGCCTCGACGAGGTCCTTGGCTTCCTTCAGACCGAGGCCGGTGATGCCGCGGACTTCCTTGATCACGTTGATCTTGGAGGCGCCGGCGTTCTTCAGCACGACGTCGAATTCGGTCTTTTCCTCTTCGGCGGCAGCTTCGCCACCGGCAGCCGGGCCGGCCATCATGACAGCGCCGCCGGCGGCGGGCTCGATACCGTACTCGTCCTTGAGGATGGTTTTCAGTTCCTGGGCCTCGAGAAGGGTCAGACCCACGATCTCTTCGGCAAGTTTCTTCAGATCAGCCATTTGCTTTTCCATTCAGTCAGATGTGTTCCAACGTGTGGGCAGTGCGCCCTACGCAGGCAATCGGTTGCTTATGCAGCTTTCTCTTCGATGGTGGAGAGAATGCTCGCGATGTTCGAAGCAGGCGCGCCAATGGCACCGGCGATGTTCGAAGCGGGGGCGCCGATGCAGCCGACGATGGAAGCGATGAGCTCCTCGCGCGACGGCATTTCGGAAACCGCTTTGACACCGGCAGTGTCCAGCGCCGTGTCCCCCATGGCCCCGCCGAGGATCTGCAACTTGTCGTTGCCCTTGGCAAAGTTGACGACCACCTTCGCCGCGGCGACGGGGTCTTCGGAATAGGAGAGCACGGTCATGCCCGTGAGGTAGGTCGCGATGCTTTCGCAGGGCTTCCCCTCAAGGGCGATCTTGGCGAGCTTGTTCTTGGCGACGCGAACGGACCCGCCCGCTTCACGCATCTGGGCGCGCAGGGTCTGCATTTCGGCAACTGTCAGGCCTTCGTAGTGGGCAACCACCACGACGCCAGAGCTTTCGAAGATCTGGCCGAGTTCCTCGACCACCTTTTCTTTCTGGGCTCTATCCACAGTTCACTCCAAGTTTGGCCCGGACGGATCCGGGCCGGCTCAATTCTGCCCGGCGGACGGGCCGCCGAACGTAGAAGTCCGCTGATAACGGGGGTCGAGCCGGGAGCGCGCCGCAGAGAACCCGAGCGGGTCTCGAAGGGCCGGTAACCTGGTCTTTCCCGTCTCGGGCAGGATTTATGAGGCAAGGCCCCACCCACCGTCTCGGACGAAACGCAAACCGGCGCACGACGAATCGAACGCTGACCTGCGGGAGACCGTCTACGTGTCGGAGGAGGTGCCATCAAGGAAAATTTCCCGCCCCCCGGAAGGTTCGGGGGATCTTCAGGCAGCCGACAGCATCGGCTTGCCGTTCGCCAGGTGCCGTTCCACCAGCCTGCGCATCATCCGGCCGATCGGGATGGTCCGGGCCGGGACGGGGCGCCGCGCAATCATCTCGGGGAAAAGGCGGGTCAGTTCGCGCGCTGTCTCGTCTCCGAGGGCGTCTATCGCCTGATCGCCGAGGTAGAAACTCTCGCTCGGCGCACCTTCCGCGAAGATCACTTCGTGCCGGTCGAGCAGCAGGTGCATGTAGGTGACATCGGCGCCTGTCTCGACCCTGTCGATACCGGGGATATCGAGCAGCTTCTTGGCAGGCAGCAGGACCTCGGCGGAACCGAACATCCGCTCGGCCACGCGGCTGCGGACCAACATGCGGTGCTGGGGCGAGACGTTGAGGTCGCGGCGCGGCAGACCCTGGCCGAGCGAGCCGGCGGCGATGCGGATCGGGGCAAGGTCGCCAGCTGCCCGGACGGTCGAGCGCCCGATCCAGCGCACGGGCTGCAATCCGTGGTCGCGGGTCAGCACCCGGTCGCCCGGCGCCAGGTCCTCGATCCGGCGGTCGCCCTCCGCAGCCGCGATCAGCGTGCCGGAGACGTAGCAGGTCACGAAGGTCCCGCCGCCACCGCCGCCGCTGCCGTCTTCGCGGCTGGCCGTCATCCCGGAGTAGACGTTCTGCTCGAGGCTATCGAGCCGGATCGACTGGATCGGATGGGCGCCGATCGACAGCTGGTCCTGGTTCGCGTCGAACTCGGGCCCCCAGTAGGTGTTGCCGTTCACGTCCTGAAAGATCACGGCGGTGATCTGGGCGGTCTGCCCGTTCGTGTAGGTCAGCGTGGCGTTGAACGTGGCGGTGCTATCGAAGCCCTGGTTCGGGCCGCCGTCGATGCGGAACATCTCGGGCGTGCTGTCGTTCTGGTCATAGTAGTCGTTGCCGTCGCCGTCGAAGCGGTCCCGATCCGGGTTCCCCCGCGGTCCGCCGGTGCCGGGAGACAGGGTCGCGACATAATTCGCCAATGCGTTGCCCGGCCCACCGATGGTGAGCCCGACCAGCGCCGAGGCATTCTCGGCCGTGGTATTGCCTTCGGTCGTATCCATGTCGGCCAGCTGGCCGAGGGAGACGACGGTGAACGTGGTGGGCATCTGCCCCTCCGCGGGGTCGACTCAAGGGTGGGGAACGTCCCCCGTCCTTCGTCTTGGCGATCCAATGCGCTCAAGGCAGGTCGAGACGAAGGCAATTTGTGTCAATTGCGCGGCGTTGTTGCGGACGCCAAAGCAGCTTGGTCCGTCAGCCGGGCAAACAAAAAGGGCGGCCCGCAGGGGCCGCCCTTGAACAGGTCGGTCGGAGCCGATCCTCAGTCGTTGCCGGTGGCCGAAACGACGTCGACCGACACGCCCGGACCCATCGTCGAGGAAACCGAGACCTTCTTCATGTAGGTGCCCTTGGCGCCGGCCGGCTTGGCCTTCTGCACGGCATCCACGAAGGCCAGCAGGTTCTGCTCGAGCTTGGAGGCATCGAAGCTGACCTTGCCGATGCCGGCATGGACGACGCCGGCCTTCTCGACCTTGAACTGGACCTCACCGCCCTTGGCGGCTTCGACGGCTTCCTTGATGTCCATGGTCACGGTGCCGACCTTGGGGTTCGGCATCAGGTTCCGCGGACCCAGGACCTTACCCAGGCGGCCGACGATCGGCATCATGTCCGGGGTGGCGATGCAGCGGTCGAAGTCGATGGTGCCGCCCTGGATGGTTTCCATCAAGTCCTCGGCGCCCACGATGTCGGCGCCGGCCTTCTTGGCTTCCTCTGCCTTGTCGCCACGGGCGAAGACGGCCACGCGGACCTCCTTGCCGGTGCCGTTGGGCAGGGAGACCTTGCCGCGGACCATCTGGTCCGCGTGGCGCGGGTCGACGCCCAGGCAGACGGCGATTTCGACGGTCTCGTCGAACTTCGCCTTGGCGTTGTCCTTGATCAGGGTGATCGCCTCGGAGACGCTGACGTTCTCCTTGCCGTTGAAGGCCTCGCGGGCCGCGCGGGTGCGTTTGCCAAGTTTTGCCATCACTTCACCTCGATGCCCATGGAGCGGGCGGAGCCCAGGATGATCTGCATCGCGGCCTCGACGGAGTTCGCGTTGAGGTCCTTCATCTTGGCCTCGGCGATTTCCTTGACCTGGGCCACGGTCACGGTGCCCACGGTTTCCTTGCCCGGCAGCTTCGCGCCGGACTTCAGCTTGGCGGCCTTCCGAAGGTAGTACGACGCCGGCGGCGTCTTGATTTCCATCGTGAAGGACTTGTCCTGGTAATAGGTGATCACGGTGGGGCACGGCGCACCGGGCTCCATGTCCTGCGTCTTGGCGTTGAACGCCTTGCAGAATTCCATGATGTTGATGCCGCGCTGACCCAGCGCGGGGCCGACCGGCGGCGAGGGGTTCGCCTGGCCGGCGGGAACCTGAAGCTTCATGCTCCCGACGAGTTTCTTGGCCATGTCTGGCCTCCTTGCAACGGGGGCGGAACGCGTCCCGCCCGGTTCATGTCGCGTGGTCCGGCCGGTCACGCGCGCGCGCCAGGCCTCCCACGTATGGATTCGCGCGCCCGAAGGCGGCGAAGCCGTCCCCCTAACGGCGCCAAGCCTTCTTGGCAAGGGCCCGCTCTCACGGGAACGTGTCGGCGCGGGCGCTTCTCGCACCCGGGCCGGGCATGGCATGATCCGCCCAACGACGCCCCCAGACACCCCTGCCAAGGAGGTCCCCATGACGTCCCCCCTGACCGACCGCCGCCGTTTCCTTGCCACCGCCGGAGCCGGCCTTGCCGCCCTCTCCACCGGGTTGGTCAGCCCTCTGCCCGCCCGCGCCCAGGGTCTTGCCCCGACCCAGACCATGCGCGGCGGCGCCAACAATTACCGCCCCGGTGCGCCCCTGGTCGACAGCCTTGGAGAGGGGTTCTGGGTCACCGGCACCGTCCGGCGCGCTGGCGATGGCGCGCCGCTCGAAGGGGTCCGCATCCAGATCTGGGCCGCCACGACCCTCGGCGGAGAGCGCGAGCCGCGCAACCACGGGTCGGTCCTGACCGGCCCGGACGGGACCTTCCGGCTCGAGACCATGCAGATCGTGCCGAACTTCGGCCAGCCGCATGCGCATCTCGCCTACGACGACGGCGCCTTCGACACGGTGTTCCTGCGCCCGGTGATGCCCAGCGCCTCGGACACTTCGGTCACCGCCGACTTCGTCCTCGCCCCGGCCTGAGCCG
>JAMWZF010000076.1 GCA_024304875.1 Paracoccaceae bacterium | reverse complement strand
CGTCAGAACTCTAGAGTCGTGACGCCCTGAAGGGGTAGCCAACTATATGAATTAAAACAGAAAAATGTGCATTTACAAACGGTGAAGGCTGCCGTCGTTAACCATCGCCGCCCGCGGCGGACCCCTCCCGACAGCCAAACGGCCCGCCCCGATCAGGGCAGGCCGTTCCGTCCGCGCCCCGCCGCGCTCTTACCAGCAGCTGACCAGGACGGTCATGTCGGCAGCCAGCAGCGTCAGGGTCCCCGGCGCCATGAAAGCCATGTTGCTGGTGGTGTTCACCTCGATCCCCGCGGTCTCGAGAGAGGCGACGATCGCTTCGGCATCCAGCGCGATGGCCACGTCCTCCGGCAGCACCTGCGCGCTGTCCGAGGGCCGGGGAAGCAGCATCCCCAGCACCGCGCCGCCGTTGTCGAACAGCGGCCCGCCCGCGTCGCCTTCGGCGGCGGTCAGGGTCAGGCGCTTGACCTGCTCCTCGCCGTCCAGGCCCCGCAGGTCCGCCAGCCTCCCGAAGGTCACCGCCGGGGTCGCCAGCACGCTCCCGTAGGGAAAGCCCGCCACGGCGACCTCGGCCTGCAGCCGCGGAACGCCGGTCTGGAACTCGGCCACGCCAAGCGGGGACAGCGCCGCATCCGGCCGCAGGACCGCGATCCCGAGAGCCTCGTCCAGATGGGCGACGCGGGCCTCGTAGCCGGCATCGACGGTGATCCGCTCGCAGCTTTCCACCGCCTCGGCGGTGGTCAGCACGCTCCCCGCCTCGTCGATGTAGAACCCCGAACGGGTCAGTGTCGGCCGGCGCACCTCGAGCCCCGAGACGAGGTCGATCGACTGGCCCTCGTCCGGGGGCGCAATGGCGGGGTCGAGCACGCCGTCCAGCCGGACGAAGCTCTCCTGCATCTCGGCCAGGACGCGGGCGCGCCGGTCCTCGTCGCCGGCCGGCCAGACCAGGGCAAACCCCTTGATCCGTCCATCCTCGAGGCTGGCCTGCACCCAGGTGTGCCGGTCGCCGTCGATCCCCTCGATGGTGAAGCTGCCGCCCGACCGCTCGCGCGGGCCCTCCGGCGGCACGATCTCGAGCGTCTGGAGGATTTCGTAGAACCCTGCGAAGCGGGCCTGGTCTCCGGGCTGCGAGATGAGCAGGACCTGCGCGGGCAGATCCTCCGAGCGGGCGTCGAAGCGGGCGAAGGGCGGCTCGTATTCGGTGAATTCCACCGCGCCCGTGGGCAGGACCATCTCGATTCCCGCCGCGTCGTCGCGCACCAGCTGCAGGTCCATCCCCTCCAGCACCGCGTTGTAGGCGGCGAAGAGCTGGGCGCGCTGCCCGCTCGTCAGGATGCCGGTCGGCTCGTGGTTGTTCGCCTCCTGCCAGGCCCGCATCGAGGCGCGGGTGCCCGGGCCGAAGGCGGCGTCGATGGCGCCCTCGTAGAAGCCGGCCCATTGCAGGGCGATCTGAAGCTCTTCGCGCTCCGGCCGCGTCAGAAGGGCCTCCGAGGCGCGGGCCTCGGCCGGGGTCTCGTCGGGGATCTCGAGCGGGTCCGGTTCGGGCGCGGGCGCGATCTCCGGCACCTCTAGCGCGGCGGCAAGATCCTCGGGTGTGAGGTCCGGGTCCTGGTCGAGGTCCGGGGCCGGCTGCGCCGCGGTCGGCGCGCCGACGCCCACCGGCCAGAATTGCTGTTCGAAGTTCTGGCCGGTGACGAGGTAGGCATCCGCCGGAATGCTGCCCGCCGCGCGCAGGGCCGACAGGACCCTCTGCGCATCCGCCTCGGAGTAGGGGCCGAGGGCGATGCCGTACCAGCCGGTGCCGAGGTAGTGGCCCGTCACGTCGGGCAGCCGGGCGGCGTAGTCCCGCGCCTTCTCCGTCGCGCTCGACAGCGTGCGCTGGGCCTCGATCTGGACATAGGCGGTCTGGGCGCTGGCGCCGCGCGGGGCGGCGAGGGTGATCAGGATCGCCGCGAACAGGGCGAACAGGATACGGGAGAGGGTCATATGGCAGGCCTGTGATGGGTTTGGGCAAGGCTACTACCAGACGCGGGCGCGGCGTCAGCCCAAAAACGCAGGTTTGATTGACCCTTGCCCGCCGCGGTCCTATTGAGCGCCCAAGTGTTGCCGAGAGGTCCCGCAATGGACAAGCCGCGTTCCTTCCAGGAGATCATCCTGCGCCTTCAGACCTACTGGGCCGGGCAGGGCTGCGCCGTGCTCCAGCCCTACGACATGGAAGTCGGCGCCGGCACCTTCCACCCCGGCACCACCCTGCGGGCGCTGGGGTCCACCCCCTGGGCCGCGGCCTACGTCCAGCCCTCGCGCCGCCCGACCGACGGGCGCTACGGCGACAGCCCGAACCGGATGCAGCACTACTACCAGTACCAGGTCATCATCAAACCCTCGCCGCCGGACCTGCAGGCGCTCTACCTCGGCTCGCTTGCCGCAATCGGCATCGACATGGGCTTGCACGACATCCGCTTCGTCGAGGACGACTGGGAATCGCCCACACTCGGCGCCTGGGGCCTCGGCTGGGAGGTCTGGTGCGACGGCATGGAGGTCAGCCAGTTCACCTATTTCCAGCAGGTCGGCGGCCACGACTGCCACCCCGTCTCGGGCGAGCTGACCTACGGGCTGGAGCGGCTGGCGATGTATGTCCTGGGCGTCGACCACGTCATGGAGATGCCCTTCAACGACCCCGCCGCGCCGATCCCGCTGACCTACGGCGACGTCTTCCGCGAGGCCGAGGCGCAGTACGCCCGGTGGAACTTCGACGTGGCCGACACCGACACGCTGATGAAGCATTTCGAGGATGCCGAGGCCGAATGCGCCCGCATCCTGGCCGAACCGCATGAGGACCCCAAGACCGGGCGGCGCATCGTCATGGCCCTGCCGGCCTACGACCAGTGCATCAAGGCCTCGCACCTGTTCAACCTGCTCGACGCCCGCGGCGTCATCTCGGTCACCGAGCGGCAGGCCTACATCGGCCGGGTCCGGGCGCTGGCCAAGCTCTGCGCCGATGCCTTCGTGCAGACGGAGGCGGGCGGCGCCGCCCCGGCCGCGGCGTGAACGGGCGGATCGCGGTCGTGGCCCTCGGGCTGACAGCGCTGATCGCCGGACTGGCCATGTACTGGCTTCAGGTCTACGCCTTCTACACGCCCGTGAACGCGGAAGATGTCGGAGAAGTGCAACTGACATCCCTCGCCACGGGCGCTCCCGAACCGGTCATGTTCGAAAACTACGAGGGGATCGACGCGACCTCCTCACCCATCCGCTACCGCGCCTGTTTCGAGCTGACCAATTCGCAGGCCATGCTGACGGAAACCTACGTCACCTACGAGGACGCCGAGCCCCTGGTCGCCCCCGGCTGGTTCGACTGCTTCGACGCCGAGGCGATCGGCGCCGCGCTCGAAACCGGCGAGGCCATCGCCTTCCTCGGCACCGAGAACATCGAATACGGGATCGACCGTGTCGTCGCGGTCCTGCCCGACGGGCGGGCCTTCTCCTGGCACCAGATCAACCCCTGCGGCGCGGTCGTCTTCGACGGCGACCCGGTGCCGGACGGCTGCCCGGAACCGCCTGCCGCCGAATAACTCGGAACCCGATGGCCCCGTCGCGCGCTGTGCCTGTAACGCAGCCGTGAAAGGAAGCCCCCCGATGTCCGATGCAAGAGCCCCCGACTGGGTCGTCCCCGTCATGCGCGCCGGCTACTCCGCCCGCGGCGCCGTCTACCTCATCCTCGGGGGGATCACCCTCTGGGCCGCCCTCTTCGGCGGCCAGACCGACGGAACGCAAGGGGCGCTCGAGCGGCTGCGCGGCGCCCCCTTCGGCCAGATCCTGCTCTGGATCATCGCCCTCGGCTTCATCTGCTACGCCGTCTGGCGCCTGATCGCGGCCTGGTACGACCTCGAACGCCGGGGCGAGGACGACAGCGGCCTTGCCGAGCGCGCGGGCCTCGTCGTCACCGGCCTGATCCACGCCGCCCTTGGCGTCGGGATCGCCGGCCTCGCCATGGGCGGCGGCTCGGGCGGCGGCGACAGCGGCGCGCAGGACTGGACGGCCAAGCTGATGCAGATGCCCGGCGGCAAGTGGCTGGTCGCCGCGGTCGCCCTCGGCATCCTCGGCGCCGGGGTCCATTACATCCTCAAGGGCTACAAGAAGAAGTACGAGCGCTACATCCAGGTCACCGAGACGACCCGCAAGCTGACGCCGCTCCTGCGCTGGGGCTTCGTCGCCTACGGCATCGTGCTCGGCATCGTCGGCGCCTTCCTCGCCATCGCCGCCCTCAATTCCGATCCGTCCTCGGCCAAGGGCATCGGCGGCGCGCTGCAATACATCCGCGGCATGACCTTCGGGCGCATCCTGCTGGGCCTCACTGGCCTCGGCATCATGGGCTTCGGGGTCGAGAATATCGTCGAGGCGATCTACCGCGTCGTCCCCGGCGTGCGGCAGACCCAAGGCGTGCGGACGCTGGCCAACCGGGCAGAGGCCAAGGCCCGCGCCGCCGCCGGCTAGGACCGCTTGCCCCCCGCGGGCGGGGCCGATAAGCACCGGGCGTTGCAAAACCCCCAACGCCCGGTGATCCATGCCCGACCTGCTGATCGAACTCTTTTCCGAGGAAATCCCCGCGCGGATGCAGGCCAAGGCCTCGGACGACCTCAAGAAACTGGTCACGAACGGGCTGGTCGATGCGGGCCTCACTTACGCCTCCGCCGGGGCCTTCGCGACGCCCCGCCGCCTGACCCTCGCGGTCGAGGGCCTGCTGGCGAACAGCCCCGCCGTCCGCGAGGAGCGCAAGGGGCCGAAGGTCGGCGCGCCGGACGCCGCGGTGGAGGGGTTCTGCCGGGGGGCAGGGGTCTCCCGGGAGGACCTGGTCGCCCGCGACACCGGCAAGGGCGAGGTCTGGTTCGCCGTCATCGACAAGCCGGGCCGCCCCGCCGCCGAGATCGTCGCCGAGGTGCTGGAAGGCACCATCCGCAGCTTCCCCTGGCCCAAGTCGATGCGCTGGGGCGCCGGTTCGCTCCGCTGGGTGCGGCCGCTGCACTCCATCCTCTGCCTGCTGACCGGCGACGACGGCGCCGAGGTGGTGCCGCTATCGGTCGAAGGCATCGAGGCGGGGAACGTCACGAGAGGCCACCGCTTCCTCGCGCCCGAGCCGTTTTCCGTAACCTCCTTCGAGGATTACGAGGCGAAGCTGAAGCGTGCCAAGGTGCTCCTGCGCCCCGAGGAACGGCGCGAGGTGATCCGGGGCGAGGCGGACGCGCAAGCCTTCGCCAAGGGCCTTGAGGTCGTCGCCGACGAGGGCCTGCTGTCCGAGATCGCGGGGCTGGTCGAATGGCCCGTGGTCCTGCTCGGCCGGATCGAAGACCAGTTCCTGGACCTGCCGCCCGAAGTCCTCCAGACCTCGATGAAGGAGCACCAGAAGTTCCTCTCCCTCCGCAACCCGAAGACCGGCCGGATCGAGGGCTTCGTCACCGTCGCCAATACCGAGGCGGCGGACGGCGGGGCGACGATCCTCGCCGGGAACCAGAAGGTGCTCGCCGCCCGGCTCGCGGATGCCAAGTTCTTTTGGGAGAACGATTTGCGCGTGGCCAAGGCGGGCATGGGCGACTGGCTGGAGAGCCTAGAGCAGGTGACCTTCCACAACAAGCTCGGCAGCGTGAAGGACAAGATCGACCGCGTGGTGGCGCTGGCGAAAGAGATCGCCCCGATGGTCGGCGCGGACCCCGACATGGCCGCCGAGGCCGCCCGCGTCGCCAAGGCCGACCTCGCTTCCGAGATGGTCTACGAGTTCCCCGAGCTTCAGGGCCTCATGGGCCGCTACTACGCCGCCGAGGCCGGGCTGCCCGCCGAGGTCGCCGCCGCCTGCCAGGACCACTACGCCCCCCTCGGGCCGTCCGACGCCGTACCGACCGCCCCGGTCTCGGTCGCCGTCGCGCTGGCCGAGAAGCTGGACACGCTGACCGGCTTCTGGGCCATCGACGAGAAGCCGACCGGGTCGAAGGACCCGTTTGCGCTGCGACGGGCGGCGTTGGGGGTGATCCGGACGCTCCTGAGCAATAGCACCCGCCTGTCTGTGGTCGATCAATGCGTTGCGGCCTATTCGATCTTTGCGGTTCAACAGAACCGGCAGCGTCAGGACGCCTTCGAGAAGACTCTGGACGCCGCCGACAAGGTGCAGGCAGAGGCGCTTGGTATTCCGGTTGAAGACTTCAAGGAAATGATGATCGACGTGGATAATCAGGTGCTTGAGGCACAGATCGCGTCGGACGGCGTCCTGCCCGTTGTGTCAGACGCGGTATCTGGGCCTTTGGGAAATCTCACCAGCGACCTCCTCTCCTTCCTCCACGACCGCCTCAAGGTCCACCTCCGGGACGAGGGCATCCGGCATGACGTCATCGACGCCTGCCTCGCCATGCCGAACGCCGACGACCTGACCCTGCTGGTCAAGCGGGCCACCGTCCTGTCGGACACGCTGAAGACCGAGGACGGCGAAAACCTGATCCAGGGCTACAAGCGGGCCAACAACATCCTGACCCAGGCCGAAGAGAAGGACGGGGTCGAATATTCCTTCGGCGCGGACGTGAAGTTCGCCGAGACGGAGGAGGAAAAGGCCCTCTTCGCCGCCCTCGACACCGCCGAGGCCAGGATCGCCCCCGCGATGGAGCAGGAGGACTTCTCAACCGCCATGTCCGCCATGGCGTCCCTCCGCCAGCCGATCGACGCCTTCTTCGAGGCGGTGCAGATCAACGCCGAGAGCGAGGTGCTGCGCCGGAACCGCCTGAACCTCCTCAGCCGAATCCGCACCATCTGCCTCTCCGTCGCCGACCTGAACCGGATCGAAGGGTAAACCAATCCCTTGCGGCATGGCCCACGGGCGCTACAGTGCCCGCGAAAGGCCGCCGCAGTGCAGAAACAGCTTCGCCCCGAGGACGTGACCCCGATCACGCCGACCGCCACGATGGCCGCCACGACCCATGGCGGGCGGGCGAAGTGTCTTCAGCGTCTGGTCCGGCTCGACCTGCCGGTGCCGCCCACGGTCGCGCTGCCCTTCGCCGCGGTCAAGCACATCGCCCAGGGGCAGCTGCCCGACCTGGACGAGATCATGGGACATTTCGGTCCCGCGCCGCTGCTGTCCGTCCGGCCCTCCAGCCAGGACCCGGACTGGGGCGGGCCGGGGGCGATCCTCAACATCGGGATGTGCGACGCCAAGCACGCCGCGATGACTGAAAGCCATGGGCCCACCCACGCCACCCGGCTCTACCGCCGCTTCGTCGAATCCTACGCCCTGCACGTCGCCCGGCTGGATCCCGAGCTCTTCGATTTCGAGGACCATGACGACCACGAGGCGCTCGCCCTCTCGCTCCAGGCCTACGAGGACGAGATGGACGAACCCTTCCCGCAGGAACCCGGGCGCCAGCTGGCCGAGGTCCTGCGCTCCATGGCCCGCGCCTGGGAGGGGACCAGCGCGCGGCTGCTGCGGCAGGCCAAGGGCGCGCCGGCGGACGCCGGACTGGGGCTGGTGGTGCAGGCCATGGCGCTGGGCATCGGGGCAGGGGACTGCGGCTCGGGCGTGATCCAGTTCATCGACGCGGTCACCGGCCAGCGCCGGATCACCGGTCGCTACCTCGGTCAGAGCCAGGGGCGCGAGGCGCTGGGGGACGAGGATGCGATCTACCTGACGCGCGACGACCGCGGCCCCTCGCTCGAGGACACCCGGCCCGATCTGTTCGAGGCGCTGATCGCCGCCGGTGCGCTGGTCCGCACACGCCTGCGCGAGGAGATGCAGATCGAGTTCGTGGTCGAGAACGGCGCGCTCTGGCTGCTGGACGGGGTGCGCGTGCAGCGGTCCTCCCGCGCGCACGTGCGCGTCGCCGTCGACCTCGCCCGCGACGGGGTGATCCCGCGGGAAGAGGCGCTCCTGCGCGTCCAGCCCTCGGCCCTGTCGGAACTGCTGCACCGGCAGGTGGATCCCGCCGCCGCGCGGGACCTGATCGTCACCGGCATCGCCGCCAGCCCCGGCGCCGCCACGGGGCGGATCGTCTTCACCGCCGGCGAGGCCCAGGCCAGCGCCGCGCGGGGCGAGGATTGCGTCCTGATCCGGCGCGAGACGACGCCCGACGACATTCGCGGCATGCACGCCGCCAACGCGGTGCTGACCATGCGGGGCGGCATGACCAGCCACGCCGCCGTGATCGGCCGGGGCCTCGGCATCCCTTGCGTGGTCGGCGCCTCGGACCTGCGCATCGACCGGCGCAAGAAGCAGATCGTCACCCCCGACGGGCGCAAGTTCGCGGAAGGCGAGATGATCACGGTCGACGGCACGCGGGGCGAGGTCCTGGCCGACACCCCGCCGATGCTCGAGCCGGCGCTCGACGATGCCTTCCAGACCCTTCTCGGCTGGGCGGACGAGATCCGCGACATCGGCGTTCGCGCCAACGCCGACACGCCCGCCGACGCCCGCACCGCCCGGACCTTCATGGCCGAAGGGATCGGCCTGTGCCGGACCGAACACATGTTCTTCGACCGCGACCGGCTCGAGGTCATGCAGGAGATGATCTTCGCGAACACGCCCGAGGACCGGCGCGCCGTGCTGGACCGCCTGCTGCCGATGCAGCGCGACGACTTCCGCGCCCTGTTCGAGATCATGGAGGGCCACCCGGTCTGCATCCGCCTGTTCGACCCGCCGCTGCACGAGTTCCTGCCCTCGGACAAGTCCGGCATGCGCGACCTGGCCGAAGGGCTGGACCTGCCGCTGGCGGACGTGCAGTCCCGGATCGAGGCGCTTGAGGAATACAATCCCATGCTGGGGATGCGCGGCGTGCGCCTCGGCGTGACCGTGCCCGAGATCTACGAGATGCAGGCCCGCGCGATCTTCGAGGCCGCGGCCCTGGTGACCAAGGCGGGCGGCGCCGTGGTGCCCGAGGTGATGATCCCGCTGGTCAGCGCCATGCGCGAGGTCGAACTGGTCCGCAGCCGGATCGACGCGGTGGCCGTCGCGGTCCACAACGAGACGGGGGCGGTCTTCGAGTACCGCCTCGGCGTCATGGTCGAGACGCCCCGGGCCTGCCTGCGGGCCGACGACATCTCGGAGCACGCGGCCTTCCTCTCCTTCGGCACGAACGACCTGACGCAGATGACCTACGGCCTGTCGCGGGACGATGCGGGCCGCTTCATGCGGCAGTACGTGAACCTGAAGGTCTTTCCCGAGGACCCGTTCCACGAGCTCGACATCGAGGGGGTGGGCGAGCTGGTCGGCATCGGTGCGAACCGCGCGCGGCGGGTCTCGCCGGACATCACCCTGTCGATCTGCGGCGAGCACGGCGGGACCCGCACGGCGATCGAGTTTTCCCGGCAATTCGGCTTCAACTATGTCTCCTGCTCGCCTTTCCGGGTGCCAGCAGCGCGGCTTTCCGCGGCCCAATTGGTTCTGATCGAGAAACAATAAGTCCACATATATACGTGTTTACCTTGGGTAACCCCAAATGGTGCGCGCTGTTTCCGTTCACGTGACAATAACACATCTGTTATCATTTTGCTAAGATTGTCAGGGGTTTCGGGCCGGTTTTTAATGCGCTAGAGGAGCGCGGTCCGCGCGGAGACCGATCCGCGACAAATCCATGGTCTGTCATGTTGCGCTGCCTTGCTGTCGTTCTCACTCTCGTCACCCTCGCCACCGGGGCGGCTGCGGACGAAGTCCTCGCCACCCGGCTGGAGGCCCTCCTGGGACAGGAACGCCAGGCGATGCGCGTCATCCCCGCCGCCCGCATGGACCTTCTGACCGCGCCGCCGGCCGCCGGGGCCCGCTCGATCGTCACCGCGCCCTCCAATATCCGCTACGATCGCCAGTGGCTCGCCGCCCAGCCCGCGGCCAGCGGCGGCGCCGAATGGCGCTGCCTGGCCGAGGCGCTCTACTTCGAGGCCCGGGGCGAGAGCGTGCGCGGCATCTTCGCCGTGGGCGAGGTGATCCTGAACCGTGTCGACAGCGCCGAATACCCCGACAGCATCTGCGCGGTGATCAACCAGGGCACCGGCCGGATCTACCAGTGCCAGTTCACCTACACCTGCGACGGCCGGGCCGAGACGATCGCCGAACCCCGCGCCTTCACCCGCGTCGGCAAGGTCGCCCGCCTGCTGCTGGACGGCGCCCCGCGTCAGCTGACCGCCGGCGCCACGCACTACCACACCAAGGCGGTGAACCCCTCCTGGTCCCGCCGTTTCCCGCGCACCGCCACTGTCGGCTTCCACCACTTCTACCGCCAGCCGACGCGGACCGCGTCCAACTGACGTTGCAGGGGGGGCTCTGCCCCCCGGCCTTCGGCCTCCCCCCGAGGTATTTATGGCGAAAAGAGGAGGAAGGGCCGCGCAAGAGGGCCCGGGTGTCGCGCCCCGGCTTGTGAGCGGGGCAGGCGGCGGCTATCCCGCGACCATGACAGACGACATCCGCCAGGCTTTCACCCATCCCGCAGAGCGCGCCGCCGCGACGGCCCCGAACGGCGCCCTGCGCGACCGGATCTCGGTCAGCGACTACGTCCTCGAGGTCGAGATCGGCGCCTTCCAGGCCGAGCGGGGCGTCCGCCAGCGCGTCCGCTTCAACGTCGTGGTCGAGGTGGCGGGGGCCGAGTCGGCAGCGGCGACCGACGATGTCGACCGGGTCCTCAGCTACGACCGGGTGACCGAGGCGATCGACGCCGTCCTCACCGACGAGCGGATCAACCTGCTCGAAACCCTGGCCGAGCGCGTCGCAGAGCGCATCCTGGCCGAACCCAAGGCCGCCCGCGTCTTCGTGCGGATCGAGAAGATCGACCGTGGGCCCTATGCCCTCGGCGTCGAGATCGTCCGCGGCCGGGCCGGCGACACCGCCGCCGCCGCGCCGCTGCACGACACGCCGCACCCCCGGATCGTGCATCTCTCCAACGCCGCCATCGCCTCGGACGGCCTATCTGCCCTGCTGGACCGCCTGACCGACGGCCCCGCGATCCTGACGGTCGGTCCCTCCGATACCCCCGCCCCGGCAAGCGCCGCGCCCCTGGCCCAGCGTCGGATCGACCTGCTCGCCATCGAGCAGAACGCCTGGGTCCTTGCCGGGCGGGACCGCCGCTGCATCGTGGTGGGCAGCCGGACGGAGCTGGACT
>JAMWZF010000075.1 GCA_024304875.1 Paracoccaceae bacterium | reverse complement strand
TGGTGGAACCGGTCGAATATCTTCTTGATGTCGGCCTCGGGGATTCCGGCCCCCTGATCGGCGATGTCGACGGAATAGCCGTGCTGGGTGGCGGTCACCGACACCGTTATCTTGCCCCCGGGGCGCGAGAACTTGGCCGCGTTGCTGATCAGGTTGGTCAGCGCCTGTTGAAGGCGGGATTCGTCCACCCGCGCGAGGCACCGCATCGGGGCGGGCTCGAACGTGACGGCCACGTCATTGGCGACCAGAACGCCGGAATTCATCTCGATCGCTTCGGCGACGATCTGGTTGAGATCCTCGTCGACGAAGTCGAACTCCATGCGTCCGGCAGAAATCTTCTCGAGATCGAGGATATCGTTCACCAGCGATGCCAGCCTGTCGGAATTGCGGTGGGCGATGTCGACCAGCCGGGTGGCGTTGGCGGGCAACTCGAAGACCGCCTGGGAGGTCAGCAGCCCGAGGGCGCCCTTGATCGACGTGATCGGAGAGCGCAGCTCGTGACTGACGGTCGAGATGAACTGGTCCTTGATCTCCTCGACCTCGAGCCGGTCCGAGATATCGCGCAGGACGGCAACGAAGCTTTTGGATCCACGCTCGGCGGTGATCAGCTGCACAGAGACCTCGTGCGGTCCGTCCGACAGGTCCACCCGGGTCGTCGCCTCCGAGACTGTTCCGTCCAGAAGCGGCTGGACCAGCTTGCGAAAACGGCTGATGTCGAACCCGGGCGTGGTGTCGCCGACGGTCTTTGTCGCGTAGTCCTCGGGCGTCCAGCCGTGCCGGCGCATGGCAGGATCGTTCAGATAGGTGAATTCGTAGGTGTGGGGATCGAAGATGTAGACGCTGTCCCGAAGCTTGTTGAGGATCGACAGCGCCTCGCGCTCGGCGACGGCCACCTTCGATTCGGTGATGTCCGTCCGCACCGAGATCGACCCGATGAAGTGGCCCATCCGGTCGTACCTTGGATAGATCGTCGTCTGGGTCCACAGAAAGGTGCCGTCCTTGCGGCGCAGCTTCATCTCGCCGGCCCAGGGCTCGTGCCGCATCATGCTGCTATGGATCTGCTCCGCCTGGCCCGGCTGCGGATCGGCTTCGAATTCGACGGGATCGCGTCCGAGGACCTCGTCTTTCGAATACCCGATCGCCTCCAGAAGACGATCGTTCGCGTCGACGATCTGCCGCTGCCCGTCGACCACCGAGATCAGGCAGTGCGTGTCCAGGGCCTGCTTGACCTGTTCCAGCTCGTGGGCCCGGACCAGCGCCTTCTGGGCCGGCGATCCCTGTCGCAGGACCTGAAAGCTGTAGAAGACGAGCGCGAGCATGAAGGCCGAAACCACGTATCCCTGAAGGGACTGCTGCCGCGTCAGGAATTCGGCGGAGGCGAAGCTGAGCGACAGGGCGGCGAGGGTCAGGACCGCCACCTTCTGAAGCATGATCATGTTGCTGAAGTTCACTGGCTGTCTCGTCCCAAGAATGTGCTGGCCGCGGTCTTGCCAATGCAGTGTGGGCAAGGCATGGGCAAATTAAGACAATGTTGCGGCAGTGGCACTCGGAAACTGGCCCCGGAGGGAAGTGCGTTTCCGATTCCGTGCGACCGCATCGGGCCATCGCGGCCGGTTCGCCACAGGCTCCCGCCCCCCGGCGCAAGGAAAAATCCGGGACTCGCGCCGAAATGGCGTTGCTTGTCTGCAACACCACCATGACGTGTCGTCAGCGCCGCGGGAATTGTCCCGATCGTTGGAACAGTGCCATTATTTCAACAATTTCATTGGCACACTGGGCAGCAAGACAATGCGCGACTCCTGAAGCATTGGCCAACTAATAGCTTTCCAGAGGAGCTACCGAAATGAAGATACTGGCGGTGGACGACGACGAGCTGAGCCTTGATTTGCTCGAGGCTCTTGTCGGCCAGATCGGCGACCAGCAGCTGTCCAGGGCGTCGAGCGCGGTGGACGCTCTCGAGGTCCTGGCGGACGAGGCCGACCCGTTCGACCTGATCCTTCTCGACATCTGCATGCCCGGCACCGACGGTATCGAACTCTGCAAGATCATCCGCGAAATGGCGGCCTACAAGCGCACGCCCGTCCTGATGGTCACGAGCATGTCCGAACGGCATTTCATCGACGGCGCCTTCGCCGCCGGCGCGACCGACTACCTGACGAAACCCTTCGAGGTGTCCGAGCTTCGCGGCCGGATCCAGGTCATCGAGACCCTTCTGGCCGAACGCAAATCGTCGGAGAGCAGCGCCAAGGCGGCCGGCACGATGGGCCTCGGTGCGGTCGTCGACCGGAAATTCGACATCTTCGAGCCGATTCCGGTCGAGGACGTCGAGAACACCATCGAATACCACTCGCTCGAGAACTACGCGGCCCAGCTGACCCGCAAGTCCCTCTTCGGGTCTTCGGTCATGGCAATCAAGATCGTCGATTTCGAGCGGCTTCATCGCAAGGCGTCGTCCTTCGACCTGGCCTTCGCGATCACCGATACCGCCGAGGCGATCTCCGACGCGATGAGCGAGATGTCGTTCCTGATGGCCTATGCGGGCGACGGCACCTTCGTCGCCATCATCGAGGGCGGCGCACGGCCGAGCCCCCGGATGCTGGAGAAGGTGATCAACGAGAACCTCCTCAACATGGACCTGCATTTCAGCAACGGCACGCCCCAGGAGATCTCGGTTCATGCCGGCGATCCGATCCGCATGATCTCCAAGGTCGGGGCCCGGGCCGTGGACGTGCTCAGCGAGGCGCAGCTTGCGGCCGACCGGTCCTGCAGGGACTATCTGGGCAATCCGATGGGCAAGGGCACCTTCTGGGATGCGTCTTGATGACCATTGTCCTGTCGGACGCCCTTAGACCGATCCGGGATCGGTTCCTGGTCGCCCTTGCAGACCGCGAGCGCGCGGTCCGGGCCGCTCTGGCCTCTCTCGAGGCGGGGGGGCGGGACCCCTCGGCGCTCGAGGCGGCCCGCTACGCGGTTCACAAGACGGCCGGGACGGCAAAGACGCTCGGGTTTCCCGAACTTGGGGCCGTCGCCCGCGCCTGTGACGATGGCTTTGTCGCGCTTGGAAGGGGAACGGGGGACGCCGCATTGGTGAACCTGCTGACCGAATTCCTCCGGCAGAGCGCAGATATCAGGGCCCGGCACGCCTGAGCCCGAAATTCCGAATGAAAGGGAGATGCAATTGAAAGTCCTCGCCGTCGATGACGATCGCGACGTATTGGACCTGCTCAAGGTCCTGCTGGGCGATCAGGAGAATATCGACCTCCTGACCTGCGCGTCCGCAAGACAGGCCCGCTGGATCCTCCGGTCCGGGACCGAGATCGACTGCTTCCTTCTCGACATCAACATGCCGGACGAGGACGGCATTTCCCTGTGTGCGGCCATCCGCGAGATGCCCGAGCACGAGGAAACCCCGATCATCATGCTGACCGTCAACCGCGACTGGGAGTCGATCCGCAGATCCTTCGATGCCGGCGCGACCGACTATGTCACCAAGCCGGTCGAGAGCGTCGAACTGATCGCGCGGGTCAACATGTCCCAGCGGTTCACGGTCGCTCGCCAGAGCGCGGCCGAATGGGTCCGCTCCGCGAACGAGATCTACCACTTCTCCGAGCCGGCTCTCGACGGGCTTACCGTTCACGAGGCCAATTACCTCGGTGTCCCGAATGCCCTCGAGTATCTCCGGCTGGAGAACTTTCTCCATCGCCTCGACCTCGGCGTGATCCCGATGGACCTCCTGGCCATCAGGATCGGGGGACTGATGGACAACTTCTCGGACCCTGCATCGCTCCCCGAACGGTTTTCGGTTCTCAAGGCTCTGCTTGCGGGGCTCGCGGGCTGCGTCCCCGACGAGATGCTGGTCAGCTACGCGGGCCAGGGGGTCTTCGTCTGCGTCAAGTTCGGCGGCCGGACCCTCAAGGCCTCGAGCGTCGTCACCGCGGTCCAGTCCGCCCTGGGAGAGCTCTTCCTGCTCTCCCCCGAAGAGCTGGAAGACTGTTTCGAGATTTCGGTGATGCGGACCTGCCAGCGCAAGATCCTCGCCGGGCCGCAAGCGGCGAAGTACCTCCGCAGCGCGCTGCGCACGCAGGTCGAGGTCGATACCCCCGAAATGAGCGAACGCGAGCTGCGGCGTCTCTTCGACGAGCGGACGGGATCCGGCTCCTGGCGCAGGTCGCTCGCGCGCGATCATTTCCGGCAGTTCCTCGGTCGCTGAACGGGTCCCGTCGCACCGACGTTCCCCCCCATCGCACCTCATCGGTCGGGCCCATCCGTCACGGCGGCTGGGCCCCTGTCATTTTGTGCGGCCGGATATGCGGGCCGGCCTATGCTCCGCTCAGGACCGAGCGTGCCGTCGCAAAGCGGAAAGGGCAGCCGCGGCTGATCCGCGACTGCCCCGCAGGACAAGAAGGTTCGGCTGTCAGCTCAACTTGCGCAGCAGGGGGGTCGCCTTCCGGGAGGGCGAAATCCTCACCGCACGCCGGCTGTCGGCATTGGCCATCGCCCTCGCGATCGTCTGGTCGGCGCGCTCGGGCTTTTGGCCCGACGGCCAGACGGGCCTGCCGACCGACACGATGGGCACATGGATCACACCGCCCCGGCCCGCCTTGCCGACGTGGCGCAGCGCCCTCTCGAAGTCACGCTCGATGTGACCCGGCCGGATTTCGTCCGTCCGGACCTGCGCGACGAGCAGCGCTCCGCCCTCGGTCGCGGTCACAAGCGTCTGCACGCCATCGAAACTGGTGACGGCGGCCTTGAGAAGCTCCTCCTCCGATATCATCGAGGACGGCGCCGCCTTGGGCGCCTGCACCGGGTGCTCGCGCCAATCGCCCCAGAGCGCCAGGACCTGAACCTGATCGAGCCGGCCGTTCGGCAGCTGCGTCAGAAAGTTCTTGTAGGCCTGCAGAGTGACGACATCGCAGGTTTCGGAGGTCAGCTCCACCTTGGCCTCGGGCTGCACCGGGCGGACGGGCGGGCGTGCCGGACGGGGGGCCGGCTCGGCTGCGGCAGCGTCGATCTTCCACGCCCGCTGCGCCGTCTGCATCTCGCGCAGCCGCTTCTCCAGTTCGCCAACCTCGAAGGGTTTCGATGCGTAGTCAGAGGCACCGGCCTTGTAGGCGTCGGCGATGTGCTGAAGGTCGCGCATCGCCGTGAGCATCAGGACCGGGGTCTGCCGATAGTCCTCACGCGCCCGGATCAGGCGGCACAGTTCGATCCCGTTCATGCCGGGCATGGAGATGTCCAGAAGAAAGCCGTCGAACCGGATGGGGCTCTCGATCAGCTGGAGCGCCTCGTAGGCCGAGCCGACGACCGTGACCTTCGAGTAGCCGGAATGTTCCGCGATGAGCTTGACGAGGTCGAGCACGAAGGGGTCGTCGTCGACGGCAAGCAGGGTTCCGGAGGTCGAGGCCGCCCTCTGCGGCGTCCGGTCGCCGAAGTCGGCCGAATCGGCGTCCTGGTCGTCCGCGGCCCCGGCCTGCCGACCCGCCCGGCCGACAGACGACGTGGTGCCAAGGAAGAGCATCCCGGTGGAGACCATCAGAAGGGCTCCGAAGCCGACAAATGCGTAGATGGGCAGGGCCGGTACGGCCGCGATTCCAGCCAAGGCACCCGAAAGGGTGACACCGAGACCAACCAGCGAAACGATCAGCATTGCGGCGACTGCCATTCTAGCGACTCCAGGTTCTTTTTGTCTTGCGGCCGAACAAAGCTGCATCGGCGTTATGCCATACAACTTCTAGATGTGCCAATTTGAGACAAGTGATATGTCAGGCGGAGGGCAAGATTGTGACCTTTGAGCGCCGCGGCAGGGGCCTGCCGTAACGTCCTCTCCTGCGGGTGCATCGCCCGGTGGGTGCGAGGCCTGTCGGCCTAGCCGATCAGACCGTCCAGCGATCCGCGCAGCTTCCCCAGCGCTGCATGGATGCCGCCCCGTGCCGAGATGTCCGAGATGACCCCTTCGACCATCGGCTGGATGAACCGGTCCATGTCGTCCCAGACCAGCGTGCGGGCGGCGTCCGGTTCGCCGAGAGCGGCGCGGCGCACCGCCTCGTAGAGCGGTACCGTTCCGGGCGACAGGATCTCGCGTGCGTCGCAGCGGCCGGTCTCGACCTTCGCGCGCACCTCCACCGCCTGCACGCCGGTGATCAGCGCCGCGGCAAGGAAATGCTCGGTCACGTCCATCTGGTCGCGGGCGAGATTGGCGGCGTTCATCGCCTGGCTGTTGATGTTCTGGTTGTACATCTCGGCATGGGTCGGAAAGCGGTCGGCCACGCTCTGCCCGAGGTAGGAGATCTGCGTCGACATCTGGTTCATCCCGATGTGCAGGCTCTTCAGGCCGACGTTGACCCCGGTCTCCATGTTCCCGACGAGGGCAGGGGTCAGCCCGTTGGAGAAGGCGGGCGTGATCATCAGCGCGACCTGGCTGTCGATGTGCTTGCACATGAGGCCGATCAGGTAGCGGGTGCTGTCCATCGCGATGGCGGTGTATTGCGCCAGGAAGTTGCCGGTGTGGAAGGTCTCGCCCGTATCGGGGTCGATCAGCGGGTTGTCGTTGGCGGTATTCGCCTCGGTCGTCACCTGCCGCGCGGCGGTGGCGAGGCCGTCCATGACCGGGCCGAGGAACTGCGGCAGGCAGCGGATCCCGTAGCGGTCCTGGATCAGGTCGCCGTGCCGCTTGGCGCGGTCGCCGCCGGCCTCGGACCGGATCGTCTTGCCGCCGCGGATCAGCTCTGCCATCCGTTCGGCGGTCCAGACCTGGCCGGGGTGGGGCTTCTGGGCGTGGATGTAGGGATCGAAGCTCTGGTCCGTGGCCAGCAGCGCCTGCGCGAAAAGGGCATGGACCCCCAGCGCCATCGCCGCCGCGTCCAGCGCGCGGGTCATCACGTTGGCCGCGACGCCGGTGCAGGCCCCGGTGCCGTTGTTCAGGGCGAGGCCCTCCTTCGGCTCGGGGTCGATGGGCTCGAACCCCAGCTTCCGCAGGACGGTGTGGCAATCCTGCGTCTCGCCGCCCATGTCGACGAGGAACTCGGGCGAGAGGCCGAGGATCGAGGCGCCGATGTAGGTCAGCGGCACGAGGTCCCCCGAGGCCCCGATGGAGCCGCGCTGGTACATGTGCGGCGCGGCGCCGGCGTTGAGGAAGGCCACCAGCCGGTCGATCAGCTCGGTCCGCACGCCCGAGGCGCCCCGCACCAGCGAATTGGCCCGCAGCAGCATCGCCGCGCGCACGTCGGCCTGCGGAAGGCGGGGGCCGGTGGTCGACTTGTGCTGCCAGAGCGCGATTCGCTGCACGTCGATCAGCTGCTCGCGGGTGACATGCACGTCCGCCATGCCGCCGAAGAGGGTGGTGACGCCGTAGATCTCCTCGCCCTTCTCGACGGCCTTGGCGATCACCGCACGGGACCCCTCGATCCGGGCGCGGACCGCCGGATCGTCGCTGATCGCCACCTTGGCGCCGCCGCGGGCGACCGCGTCGATGTCGGCCAGGGTCAGGCTGCTGCCGGTGAGGGTGATCGTCATGTCGTGTCCTTTCCTGTGCCTCGGCGTCAGCCGCGGACTTGTGGCCGCAAGATGCATGCGCCATTGTCGGACGGCAATCCGGCCGTTCGAGCCGGGATCTGTCTGGGAGGACACCATGAATTTCAAGACCCTGCTCGGGGGCACCACTGCCCTCGCCCTGTCCGCCGGTGCCGCTCTGGCCCAGGACGTGACGCTGCGCCTGTCGCATTGGGTACCGCCGACGCACCCGATCCAGACCCTCGGGATCGAACCTTGGGTGGAATCGCTGCGCGAGGCCTCGGACGGCCGGATCGACGTGACGATCTTCCCGGCGCAGCAGCTGGGCGCGGCGCCCGACCACTACGACATGGCCCGCGACGGGATCGCAGACATCACCTACACCAACCCCGGCTACCAGGCCGGCCGGTTCCCGATCTACAGCCTGATCGAGATCCCCTTCTTCGCCGACAACGCCACCGGCGGCGCCCAGGCGCTGCACGAATGGTACGCCCCCATCGCCGAAACCGAGATGGCGGACGTCAAGTTCTGCCTCGCCAACCCGCACGATCCGGGCACCTTCCATTCGCGCGACCCGATCCGGGTGCCGGCGGACATCGACGGCCTGAACGTCCGGCCCGCCCACGCCACCATGTCGCGCTTCATCTCGCTTCTGGGCGGCGGCCCGGTGCAGGTGCCCGCGCCCGAGGCGCGCGAGGCCATCGCCAACGGCACCGCCGATGCGATCACCTTCCCCTGGAACTCGGTCTACATCTTCGGCGTCGACAGCGAGGTGCCCAACCACCTCGACATGCCGTTCTACATCTCGGCGCAGCTGCTTCTGATCAACCGGAACACCTATGACAGCATGCCCGAGGACCTGCGCGCGATCCTCGACGATCACTGCACGCCCGAATGGTCGCGCCGGTTCTCCGAAGGCTGGGCCGAGAACGAGGCCTCGGGCCGGGACCAGATGATCGCGTCCGGCGAACACACCCTCTACGAGCCGACCGAGGAAGAGGTGCAGCTGTGGCGTGACGCCGCCGCGCCGCTGGTCGACCAGTGGATGGAAGAGGTCGGAGAGGGCGCCCAGGAGTACTACGACGGCTGGGTCGAGGCGCTCGAGCGTCACGACGCGCGCTACTGATCCGACCGGATGAAAAGGCGCGGGCGGCGCTCTGGCTGCCCGCGACGCACCCATGCGCCGCCTTCAGCACATACTCGAACGGATCACCCACGGCATCGAGGTCGTGGCGGGCATCATCATGGGCCTCGTCACCGTCCTCGTCGTCGCCTCGGCGGTGGGGCGATACCTCTTCGCCTATCCCTTGCCCGACGCCTTCGACCTCTCGCGCCTTCTGCTGGGGGCGGCGATCATGTGGGGCTTCGCCAGCGTCGGCTACCGGGGGTCGCACATCAAGGTGGACCTTCTCGCCGACGCCGTCCCCGCCGGACCCCGCCGCTGGATCGACGCCTTCGCCTGGACCCTGCTCCTGATCTTCACCGTCCTTCTGGCGTGGAAGATGTTCGGCCGGGTCTCCAGCGCGGCGGCGAGCAACGAGAGCACCATGGACCTGCGCCTCAAGGCCTGGCCGCTGATGGGGCTGATCTGGCTCGGCGTGGTCGTCAGCCTGCCGGCCATCGTCGCCCGGCTGCTGATCGTCCTGAGCGGCCGCGGCACCCTCGACAGCTATGACGCCGTCGATCTGAAGGACGAAGTATGAGCGGAGACCTGATCGCGATCACCGGCTTCGTCGCGCTTTTCGCGATGATGATCCTGCGGGTGCCCATCGGCATCGCCATGGGGCTGGTCGGCGTCGGCGGCTTCGCCGCCGTGACCGGGCCGGGCCCGGCGTTGAACCTGCTGGCGCAGTCGCCGATCCGCACGGTGACCGACTTCAACCTGACCCTGATCCCCTTCTTCGTCCTGATGGGCGTGCTCGCCACCAATTCCGGCATGTCGCGCGAGCTCTTCCGCGCCGGGCGGCACTGGTTCGGCTTCATGAAGGGCGGCATGGCGATCTCGACCGTGGGCGCCTGCGCGGGCTTCGCCGCGATCTGCGGCTCCTCCGTCGCCACCGCCGCGACGATGACCAAGATCGCCCTGCCCGAGATGAAACAGGCGGGCTATCCCTCCGAGGTCTCCACCGGGGTGATCGCCGCCGGGGGCACCTTGGGCATCCTGATCCCGCCCTCCGTGGTGCTGGCCGTCTACGGCTACATTACCGAGCAGGACGTGGGCGTCCTCTTCATCGCCGGGATCGTCCCCGGCATCCTCGCGATTCTCATGTACATGCTCGCCGTGCGCCTCGCCTACGGTCGGCGCCTGCCGGCGGGCGAGCCCTTCCGCCTGGGCGAGGCCGTCCGCTCCCTCGCCGGGGTCTGGGCGGTACTGCTGCTGTTCCTGCTCATCATCGGGTCGATCTACTTCGGCGTGACCACGGCGACCGAAGCCGCGGCGGTGGGGTCCTTCCTGACCGCGGCCATCGGGATGCTGCGGGGCAAGCTGTCGCTGCGCGGCCTGCTCGACAGCCTCGTCGAGGCCCTGCGCACCTCGGTCGCGATCTACACCATCCTGATCGGCGCCATCCTCTTCGGCTACTTCCTCGCCATCACGCAGAGCCCGCAGAAGATCACCGACTGGCTGGTCGCCCTCGACCTCGGCGCCTACGGGACGCTGACGCTGATCCTGATCTTCTTCGTCATCATGGGCTGCATCCTCGACGCCATGGCGATGATCATCCTGCTGGTGCCCATCGTCTTTCCGATCATCACCCAGCTGGGGTTCGACCCGATCTGGTTCGGCGTGATCATCGTGATGACGGTGGAACTCGGCCTCATCACGCCGCCGGTGGGGATGAACGTCTTCGTCATCAACTCCATCGCGCGGGAGATCCCGCTGACCACCATTTTCAAGGGCGTCCTGCCCTTCGTCGCCGCCGACATCCTGCGGCTGGTGCTGCTGGTGGCGATGCCGGCGCTGGTGCTCTGGCTGCCGCGGACGATGCAGTAGCGATGCGGCGGTTTCCGACCATCTACTCGACCCTGATGCGCGAGAACGCCAAGGCGTTTCTCTACGGCATGGGGATGACGGACGAGGACATCGCGCGGCCCCAGATCGCCGTCGCCCATACCGGCGGGGGCATGTCGCCCTGCAACATGAACCTTGGCCAGCAGGCCGCGCAGGCCGCCGAGGGCGTGCGCCGGGCAGGCGGCTATCCGCACGAGACGCCGGTCGTCTCGGTCTCGGACGGGCTGACCATGGCCCATCCGGGGATGCGCTTCTCGCTCATCTCGCGCGAGCTGATCGCCGACAGCGTCGAGGCGACGATGCGCGCCCATTGCTGGGACGGCCTTCTCGCCATCGGCAGCTGCGACAAGAACCTGCCGGGGCTGATGATGGGCCTCGTTCGGGTCAACGCGCCGGGGGTCTTCCTGCACGGCGGCGCGACCCGGCCGGGGCAGGTGCGCGGGCGCGAGGTATCCGCCCTCGACGCCTTCGAGACGGTGGGCCGGATGATCGCCGGAGAGGCCGACCGGGCGGAGCTGGAGGACTACCAGCGCCACGCCATCCCGGGGCCGGGCGCCTGCGCGGGGCAGTTCACCGCCAACACGATGGGGATGGTGTCCGAGGCGCTGGGCCTCTCTCCCGTCGGCGCCTCCATGGTC